>DATKZD010000131.1:0-5993 GCA_035528195.1 Elusimicrobiales bacterium | reverse complement strand
ATGCCACTTGGGTGGCTTTTAAAATGCCCGATTTATCGCGAGCAATTAATAGAACTGCAAAAGAAAAAATATGCGGGTCAGGAAAGTAAAGTAAAAAAAACTGAAGGAAAAACTATGCAAACTTTTGCCGGAATTCAAGACATAACAGATGAAAAAGAAATTTCGGCTCTTGCGGAATTTTCTTCGTTCGGATTTTTGGGTTATCCCGTTTTAATGACTACCGATGTCGTAATACATTCGGGCGAACTGGTGCCCGTAGGACAAGACCAAGTAGCACATTTGGAAATAGCGCGCGATATTGTGAGAAGATTTTCCGAGCTTTACGGTAAGGGCATTTTAGTGGAGCCGAAACCTCTGCTTACAAAATCTGCCAAAGTACCGGGATTAGATAACCGCAAAATGTCAAAATCATACGGCAATGCAATAGAACTTGGCGAGGAGCAAAAAAGTTTACAGCAGAAAGTAATGCGTATGTACACCGACCCCAACAAAAAGCGCGCCGACGATAAAGGCAATCCCGAAGGATGCGTAGTTTTTGCTCTACATAAACTTTATAACTCGGATTTTAAAACCCGTGAGGCTGAATGTAAACAAGGTACCATAGGATGCGTTGCGTGCAAGAAACATTTACTTGAACTGCTTCAACCGCATATGGAAAATTTTATAGAAAAAAGAAAAAAGTTTGAAAACCCCACCCTCGTAAACGATATTTTAGCTAGTGGCGCCGAAAAGGCCAAAAAGTCAGCTCAAATAACGTTGGAGCGGGTAAGAAAAGCAATGAAGGTAAAGGGTTAAAATGCTTAATTCCGAATCAATAAACGTTCACACAGATATTTTTGAAGGTCCGATGGATCTCCTACTTTATCTCATTAGGAAAGACAATTTAGATATTTACGATATCCCCATTTCTCAAATTACAAAAGAATATCTTGAGTATTTAGAAGTTATGAGCAAGTTCAATCTTGATGTTGCAGGTGAGTTTTTGGTTATGGCTTCTACTCTAATGCAAATTAAGGCAAAAATGCTTTTACCCAGTCCGCAGGAAGAGGCAGGGGAAGAAGGACCCGACCCGCGCACCGATTTAATAGAGAAAATTACGCAGTACCGCAAGTTTAAACAGGCGTCGCAGTACCTTGAAAACAGATTTGAACATTACAAAGATATTTTTTACCGCCATAGTCCTGTTTTCGGCGAGAAAGAAAAAACAATCAATATTGAAATTTTTGACCTTATAGGCGCTGTTAAAAAAGCTTTAAGCAGGACCAAAGACGACAGTGAACTGGTTAATGCAGAAGAATTTCCAATAGAAGTAAAAATGGAAAAAATTATTTCTGCGCTTAAAAATAAAACTTGGCTTTTAGTTGACGATATTTTTGAAGGTGAAACAAAAAAAAGCGGAGTGATAGCATGTTTTCTTGCCCTTTTGGAACTGATGAAACTTAGAAGAATTATAGCCGGGCAGGACAAACCTTTTTCTGAAATAAGACTTTATTTGCGACCGAAAGAGGAAGAAGTATTACCCGAGGTTTGATACATTGCGGAGACATTATGGAAAAACTAGACGACAAAGAATTAAAAAATATAATTGAAACTTTACTTTTTATAACGGATAATCCCGTATCTGTAAAAAAAATATCCGATATAGTTGAAATTAAAGACGCAAGCCTAATTAAAAAGACCATATCCGAGTTAAAACAGGCCTATGCCAACTCAGACAGGGCTTTTCAGATAGTTGAAATTGCAGGCGGCTATCAAACAAGTACAAAACCCGAATATGGCAGGTGGGTAAGAAAACTTTATAAAGATAAACTAATTGCAAAACTTTCTGCGGCAAGTTTGGAAACTTTAGCTATAGTAGCTTACCGCCAGCCCATTACCCGCGCCGAAATTGAGCAGATAAGAGGAGTAGATGTTATCGCTCCGCTGGAAACTTTAATAGAAAAAGGGCTCATCATCGTAACCGGTAAAAAAGATACCGTCGGCAGACCTCTTTTATACGGCGTAACCGAAAGATTTTTAAGGCAATTCGGTTTAAATACCGCAAAAGATTTACCTGAACTTGATTCCTTTGAAATTGAAGAAGAACCCAAAACAGAGCAACAGGAACTGTTTGCGAAACCAAAAGACGTAAAGATATTTGACGACGACGAAAAAGAGGGGGAGGAAGAAATTTTACCTGCAAAAGATGACGGGCAGACAGAAGAAAATTCGTCCACGCAAGACGATAAACAGCAAGAAGCTGTTGAGGACGAATCATCAGAAGAAGTAACACAGAAAACTGCCGAAGAAGAAGTAACACAGGGAACTGCCGAAGAAGAAGTAACGCAGGGAACTGCCGAAGAAGAAGTAACGCAGGAAGAATCTTTGTCAAGCGATGAAAATAGTTAAGTACCTTTGATGATAGATTTGGTTAAAACATTATAAAACGAACTTTGACAAAAGAACCAAATCCCCCTTGCATTCCCCCTTATTAAGGGGGAAAAATAATAAAATTCTCCCCCTTGTCAAAGGGGGAGATTATAAAAGATAATTTTTACACTTAATGTCGGATTGCATAAACTTATGTAAATTTGCGAAAACTTAAAAACCTAAATTATGAAAATTTTAATTGCTGCAAGCGAATTTTTTCCTTTCTTTAAAACAGGGGGGTTGGCCGATGTCACGGGTGCTATGGCGCGGATTTTTTCGCAGGTTAAAAATAATAAAGTCGTTGTTTTTGTGCCTAAATACAAAATGTCAAGCGGTTGTCTGCCTCCCGTCAAAGCAATTGCGGGAAGTTTTACGGTTAATGTCGGGGGTGTAGAGAAAAAGACAAAGCTTTTTAAAACCCGATGCGGCAGAGCGGAAGTTTATTTTGTAGAAAACGAACATTATTTTAACCGCTCCAATCTCTACGGCGCAAAAAATGCGGATTACTCAGACAACGACAGACGGTTTATATTTTTTTGCAGGGCGGTAATAGAAGGCGCACGGTTTTTAGGTTTCAAGCCCGACATTATTCACTGCCACGACTGGCAAACCGGGCTTGTGCCTGCATATCTCAAAAATCTTTATGCCGAGGACACTTTTTTTAAGAAAACAAAGACTGTTTTTACCATTCATAACCTTGCCTATCAGGGATTTTTTTCTAAAAAAGCGTTTGATGCTTCAGGTTTTCCCGATAGATACTTCAATCAAGACGAACTTGAGTATTACGGCGGAATAAATTTTTTAAAAAACGGCATTGCCTACAGCGATATAGTAACTACCGTAAGTCCTAATTACGGCAAAGAAGCGTTGTCGTCGCCAAAAATTTCCTGCAGATTAAATGGGGTTTTAGCTTCGCGCGGAAAAAATTTTTACGGTATACTAAACGGTGTAGACAATAAAGTATGGAATCCCAAAACCGACGCTTTAATTGCCAAAAAATACAATGCCGCCAGCTTTAAAAAGGGTAAGGCCGCCTGTAAGAAAAATTTGCAGAATAAATATAACCTCACGCAAAATCCCGATATTGCGCTTGTAGGGATTGTGTCCAGGCTTGATTACCAAAAAGGGCTTGATATTGTCGCTAAAACGATACCTCAGTTTTCGGGCAGAGTGCAGTTTGCGGTTTTAGGTACAGGGGATAAAAAACTGGAAGATGAATTTAAAACTTTGGCTAGAGAATTTAAGGGCAGTTTATTTTTTGTAAATAAGCTTGACGAAGTCCTGGCGCATAACATTTACAGCGCAAGCGATATATTTTTAATGCCTTCCAGGTTTGAACCCTGCGGACTCAGCCAGATGATAGCGTTAAAGTATGGGGGAGTCGTCGTGGCAAATAAAACGGGGGGACTTGCAGATACGGTTTTGGGTTACGGCGAAAGTAAAAAACCCAACGGATTTTTTATGAACACTTTTGGAGAGGAATCCCTTGCAGATGCTTTAAGCGCTGCTTTTTTTGCTTTCGGCGATAAACCGCTTTGGTATAATATGGTTGCAAATGCAATGAAAGCGGATTTTTCGTGGGATAAATCTGCAGGGAAGTATTTAAAAATTTTTGATAAACTAATTGGTAGGCGTCACCTAAAAAAAGGAAGGTTAAAAAATGAAGTCAGACGAAAATAATAACGAAAAATTGCGTCATTCTTGCGCTCACGTACTTGCAGATGCCGTGCAAAAACTTTTCCCGGGTACTAAACTGGGTATAGGTCCTGCCATAGAAAACGGATTTTACTACGATTTTGATTCAAAACATAAATTCGTGCCGGAGGACTTGCCTGCAATAGAGGCAAAAATGAAGGAGATTGTTAAACTAAAAACTTCTTTTACTTGTTCCAAAATATCAAAAGAAAAAGCTGTGGACTATTTTAAAAAGGAAGGCGAAAAATTTAAAGTTGAACTAATAAAAGATTTACAAGACGGCGAAATTTCAATTTACAAAAGCGGGGAGTTCACCGATTTATGCAAAGGGCCTCACGTAGAAAATACAGGTGCGATAAAACATTTTAAACTTACCCGCATAGCAGGCGCCTATTGGCGTGGTGATGAAAAACGCCCGATGCTTCAGCGTGTATACGGCGTTGCGTTTGAAAGTAAAAAAGAATTGGACGACTATCTAATACAAATGGAAGAAGCCAAAAAACGGGATCATCGCAAGTTGGGTACGGAACTTGATTTATTTAGCATTCAGGACGAATGCGGCCCGGGACTTGTTTTGTGGCACCCTAAAGGCGGTATGATTCGTAAAGTATTGGAAGACTGGATAAGAGATGAAAACATAAAGCGAAATTACGATATCGTCTATACTCCGCATATAGCCCGCCTTAAACTTTGGCAAATTTCGGGACACACAGATTTTTACAGCGAAAATATGTTTAAGCCGATAGAAGTTGAAAAAGACAGTTATCAGTTAAAACCGATGAATTGCCCTTTCCACATTTTGATTTACAAAAACAAACTCAGAAGTTACCGTGATTTGCCGATGCGACTGTTTGAACTTGGAACGGATTACAGGTACGAGCGTTCGGGCGTTGTGCACGGTTTATTTCGCGTGCGTGGATTTACTATGGACGATGCCCATATATTTTGCACTCCCGAACAGATGGAAAAAGAAATATTTGATTGCTTTGAGTTTGCAATGCACGTCTTTAAAACATTTGGCTTTAAGGAATATAAGGTGGAGCTTTCAACTCGCGATGAGTCTCAATCTAAAGGTTACACCGGTTCCGATGAAGATTGGAATATGGCGCAAAGCGCACTTAGAAATGTTTTAAAATCCAATAAAATTCCATACAAAGAAGTATCGGGCGAAGCTGCATTTTACGGCCCAAAAATAGACATTAAGTTGGTAGACGCCATAGGCCGTTTGTGGCAGTTGACTACCATTCAGTTTGATTTTAATTTACCCGAAAGGTTTGGGCTGGAATATGTTGCCGAAAGCGGAAGAAAGCGTCCCCTCGTCATACACAGAGCGCTTTTGGGTTCGCTGGAGAGATTTTTCGGGATTTTAATAGAACATTACGCAGGTTTATTTCCGCTTTGGCTTGCCCCTGTGCAAGTTAAAATTTTAACTTTAACATCTAATGAAGAAGAATATGCCAAAAATATAGCATCGGAACTTAAAAAGGCGGGGATAAGAGCTAGTTTGGATATGCGAAGCGAAAAAGTGGGACTTAAAATAAGAGAAGCTCATAACCAAAAAATTCCCTATTCAATTGTAATTGGCGGAAAAGAAGTAGAAAACAAAACGCTTACTCTTCGCATTAGAAGCGGAAAAAACATTTCTAATCTAAAAGTAGACGAACTCATAAAAACCCTAAAAGAAGAAATTTCCTCCTATAGCCAAGAAAACCTGTATAAGTAATAGAACATGCTCGCATTTTTTCCCCTATTCCCTATTAGTTAACCTTATCCTTCGGTTTTTAAATCCCCCCTCCCCCCCTTTGACAAGGGGGAGTTTTCTTTTTTTATTTTTAAATGGGAAATTATAAAAAAACAAATAGAAGTGTTGTCTAACACGTTGCATTGGG
>DATKZD010000130.1:0-7637 GCA_035528195.1 Elusimicrobiales bacterium | reverse complement strand
TTGCAGACTTGAAGATACTAACAGATAAATTTATTTTGAAACGAGAAATTTCTTCCTCATAAAACAGAATAATTTTTTCGTTTCAATATTTATATAATGTAAGTATACTGTGGATGCAACACTTGTAAGTGTTGCATAATTTGATGACAAAATAATTCGTGTCATTCCTGCAATTTTTAGGCAGGAATCCAGTCTAGTTATGAAAGTTTGCGTCTTAATACTGGATGCCTGCCACAGGAAAGCAGGCACGACATGAGGTGATAAAACAATAAAATTTATCACTGAATTACTTAATATATACCTGTGTCTCACAGTAGGACTTGAGCGAATTTATGAATAAAAATGTTTTAAAATTATTGATAGATTGCAAAATATATCCTTTAGAAGCTGTTAAGGGAGCATGTTACACCTTTACAGATACTGCTTTTGCTGAAATAGAGCAAATATCAAAAGGGAAACTGCAGGTTATTTTAACGCCCAAAAAAGAAAGTAAAATTCCTGCCCAAAATATAAGGGGAGAGTTTTTAAACGAATTGCTGCATCATGCTTTGCGGCTCAAAATAGCCAAAAATAATAATTCTATTCGTGAGTACATAGTTACCCGCGCATTGGCGGCGGCAAATCCTGCGCAATGCGGTGAATTGATGCAACACGCTTACAATAAAAAAAATGCCGTTTTGAAAAAAAAGAGGAAAATTTCAAAAGTAAAATTAAGTAAAAATTTCAAGAACAAAATAGAGAAAGCGGGTTTGAGTAGTCGTAAAGGTTATAAAAAAGATTTTGCAGGTATAACACAAAATTGGGAAGATAAACATTCCAAAAAATAAGTGAAAATACCAAAAAATTAACGGGTAAATTTTTTTAGGAAAATGATTATATATGCAACCTGCAATATTAAAAAATTTTGATAAAAAAAAAGTTGGTTTTTTCCGTTTTGCAAAACTGGGCGGCAGTTATCTTATAACAAATGAGCTTGGAGATTTTCATTTTTTAAATGCCGATGATTTTAAAAAATTTGTAACGGGTAAACTTTCGTCCAAAAATCCGTTGTATAAAAAACTTCGGGAAACGAATTTCATAAAAGATAAACTTGATACGGGTTATGTAATATCAAGATGGAGGCGGAGAAATCAGTTTTTATGGGGTTCTCCCGGACTTCACATAATAGTGACGACATTGAGATGCGACCATAAATGCGTGTACTGCCAGGCCAATTCTAAAGATCCGAATAATAAAAAATACGATATGACTTTAAAAACTGCCCAAAAAACAGTTGAGCGGATTTTTGAATGTCCCAACCCCAACGTAACGATAGAGTTTCAGGGGGGGGAACCTCTTTTAAATTTTCCTGTAGTAAAAGAAGTGGTTAAAAATGCCCAAAAACTCGCCAAAAAAACATTAAAAAATGTAACCTTCACGCTTGTTACCAATTTAACTCCGATGACGAAAGAAAAACTTAAATTTTTGACGGATAATAAAGTCAATATATGCACATCGCTTGACGGCCCACGCAACATACACAATTTAAACAGGGTTTACACAAAAGGTGATAGTTACGCAAATGTATTAAAATGGTGCAAGAATGCAAAAAAATTCGGCAAGCCGCATCATATTGACGGACTTGTTACAGTAACCAAAGCTGCCCTGGATTTTCCTAAAAAAATTGTAGATGAATATTTTAATATGGGTATGCAGGGACTGTTTTTGCGTCCAGTTACTCCTTTAGGAATGGCAAAAGGGGTTTGGGGTAAAATTGGATATGCTCCCGAAAAATTTTTGAAATTTTATGAAATAGCTTTGGATTATATTTTGGAAATAAATAAAAAAAGTCACTTTACGGAAATGACAGCAGTTGTTTTCCTTACAAAAATACTTGATGATATAGATTTTAATTTTATGGACTTAAGGTCGCCGTGCGGGGCGGGGATAGGACAAATTGCCTACCACTATGACGGCGACGTATATACCTGTGATGAAGCAAGAATGGTTTCCGAAATGGGCGATATGTCTTTTTGCATAGGCAATGTACACAAAGATAAATACGGGGATTTTATAAATCATTCCGTTACGAAATGCCTTGTAACTTCTTCTTGTACAGACGTTCAAACTACTTGCAGTTGGTGCGTTTATAAACCTTATTGCGGAGTGTGTCCCATATGCAATTATATGAGCGAAAATGACCTCTACGGACATATGCCTGAAAATTCATGGTGTAAGCTGCATAAAGGTATCCTTGATATAATTTTTACCAAACTTTCCGACCCGATGTGTTACGATATTTTCCGCAGATGGATAGATAAAATTAATGCGGGTAAAATGAACTATCATCAATCGTGTTTTAAATAATTTTCTGTTTTCATGCCCCAAAATTCCCACACATTTGTATTGACTTAGCCGATAATATGGGCTATAACTTATGTATAAAAAGTTTTGTGTGCAGGCACTATGAAACGCAAAAGTAAAAAAATAATTTCTAAAATTAAAAAAGACCTCGGCGCATTTTTATCCAGTGAAGAAGGGAAAATACTGGAGAAAAATATTATTCAAACTGCTGCCGTGCTTGGCATTGCGGGCATAGGTGTTCTTAATTTAAAGGCTGAGGACGTTGTAATACGCACCAACGCTTTGGAAAATCATTACAGCGGGGGAGTTTGGGAAGGAAGACATCTGAGTAATATCAATCATACACACGGTAGCGGAACGCATTCAAGCGGGACACACTCAAGCGGAACGCACTCAAGTGCTTCACACTCTAGCGGAACCCACTCTTCGGGGCCCGCGTCGGAATGCCAATGTTACTACGACACATACATAGGTCCAAATCCTCCCGATAATTTTTACGTTCACCATGAATCCTGTAAACCTCTCCCCTGTCCTCCTACGGGGCATATAAACGTTTGGATTCCTGTGTAGTTGGGATAACGATGAAACTAAAAAAAACAATTTTCTTGACTCTGATTGTGGCTGTAGCAATCGTGCTGATTGCGATATTTTGGACTAAAAAATCTGCCAAGAATTATTTTGAACGCGCTCAGAGCGAACAAAATTTAGAGAAAAAAATAAAATTACTGACCAAGGTAATTTCTTTTGATAAGGATTTTAAACAAGCGTATCTACTCAGAGCAGATACTTACCTAAAACTTGCCTCTCCCGATTATGGTGACATTTTTGGAATTATTTGCTGCGGAAAAAAACTTTCCTACCTGCAAGAACGTTACGTACAAAAAGCCGCTATTGATTTGGAAAAAATAGAACAGGGAGAAAAAGATTTAGAAATGGGTCAGGTTCATTTTTTCATGCAAAATTATTCTAAGGCGTTTGTGATGCTAAACAGAGCGCTCAAGAAAACTCCTAAATATTTTGATGCTATCCTATTTACCGGTTTTGCCCATATGACGTTAAAGGACTACAACGCAACCATCAAATTGTTTGAAAAAGCATTGGACTTGGGTTCCGATAAAATAGAAATCCGTCTAATGATTGCAAGATTGCACGAAATGAAAGGGGAAATAGATTCGGCAATGGAGCATTATCGCTATGTGATTGATTTAGGACTTGATGACCCTGATGAATTATATAGCCTGTCCGGCATATTTATTTTAAGGAAAGATTTTAATTACGCACAAAAAGCCATAAACACATTGAATGAAGCACCCGATAATAAATCAACTGCCCAGATTCTGTATGCCGCCTACTATTGGAATAAAGACGGAGATAAAAAAAAGACTTTTTCCTACCTTGAAGAGGCTAAAAACATCGGGGGAAGAGAATTTGATATTCCTGAAACATTTCCCGTTTGGCTTTTCAAAGGGTTGGAAAATAATGCTGAGTTTAAAAATTACCTGCCATAAAAATCTCAACAATATATCCTGCTTTATCCAATAGCCAACTTTTAACTAAAATGTTAAAATACCAAAAGAACAAATTTTTTGCCGTAATGTTATTTTAAAAATTTAGAAGTTTTGGTTTTTATGCCGAGGTGGCTCAATTGGTAGAGCAATCGCTTCGTAAGCGATAGGTTGTGGGTTCAAGTCCCATCCTCGGCTGTAATTTATTGCAAACGAATTAAATTTTCCGCTTTGTTCAAGTTTTAGCGTTTACATATTAATTTGGGATTTGAAGCCGACCTGAACGCCGCCTTGAATGGCGGGTAGTGAGCAAAGCGAACGGCAGTGAGGGCGGACGGCTTTGGAGGAGTGCGACGCTTTAGCGGCAAACGGGGGAAAAGAAGTCCCATCCTCGGCTTTTTTGTTTGGCATAACGATGAAAAACGGCACCGCTACCCTACTTGCAATCCTGTCTTGCTTTGTTCTAAAATCATTATATGTTAGTATAGTTAACGGTGGCAGATGTCAGGACTAATATCGTCCCGGGAGATTTTTAAGGGAGTTATGAAAACATTATCAATACTGGTGGTATTTTCAATTTTATCAGGCGGCTTGGTTTTTGCCGCCAATGGGGTTTCTCAACGGGATATGGACAAAGCAAAAAGTTTATATTCGCAAGGCAAGTATGATTCTTCTATGGACGCCTTTTTTGAAATTTTGAAGAACGGTAACCCTCAACAGAGAACAATTGCAGAAGACCATATAGCCAAAATAAATATGCAGGTAAACAAGAGTGATGTTTCGCTTTATAACGCTACCACGGAAAAAAAAGACGAAACTCCTTCTGATAGTAAAACTACTCCTGCAACGAACGGTGAACCCGTAGGTAGCTATGAAATAGAAAATTTGATGTCTGATGAGTCCTCAAGTGAAATTGTTACTGAACCTATTCCCGCTGATTCTGTAAAAAAACAGGTGCCCTCAACCAACGTCCAGGGTCATGTAAAACCTCCAACTTCTACATCAAGAAAAAAATTATTTAACAAACCCAGTAAGGTCTCGGTATCCGAACAAAGTTCTGTCAAACCTGCAGTTGAAAGCAGTACCAAAAAAGTAAAGATAACAGGCAAAGAACGTCTTTCGGAAGAAAAAGAAGTCAAGGATAAAAGGTTCATTATAGAAAATGCAAACACCAAGATGGCAGAGCGTAGGCAAAAGATTTTAAGTGCTCTTGCAAGTTATCCTCACGTTGACGTGCAGGTTACAGACGGCATGCCCCAGTTTATAACGATAAGCCATATTGACCTTTTCTTAGGTAAAACAAACTTTAAATCCGATGCTTGGGTAAAATTGTCTTACGTTGCGGGGCTTTTATTTACTTTGAGAAATGCAAACTTTACGATTTTTCCCCAAGGGGCATTTTCCGACGAGGATACTCTTTTAGATATGCGTCGTGCAATGGCAGTCAATACCATTTTGCAGGAAGAGGGAATTTCAAAATCAAGGCTTCGCGTGCAATCATCTATTCCTGAAAAAGACGAATCTTTTGTGAGGCCGTTTAACACCAATGGAATTGTCATTGCTATTTCATATGACAACATTTATGCGGTAAAAAGATTAGGCAGTTTTATACCCAGTCAGAATCCTGAACTGACTTTGGGTGTCTATCCCAACGCTATAAACCCTGCAAGAGGAAATGGCATTATAATAGAATTTGCCATTATAGAAACAGCTTCTCAAATCAATGATTGGGTATTTCAACTAATGCATTCCGATTCACGAGGCAGATTAAATCCTATAAAGACGGTCAAAGGCACTTCTCCCGTTTTTCACCAGGTATATTGGAATGCCAGGAGAAATTTCACCGGGCCTATACATCCCTCAGGAAAATATATTTGTGTTTTATCCGCTGCGGATATTGAAGGAAGACGGACAAAAATAAGAAAAGAATTTACTGTTATTTCTTCGGGATATACCCCACAGAGAACAAAAGTTTCTTCAGCTTCTGCGGGGGGCGTTAAGGGATTGAAATATGTCATAGACTTCAAACAGGAAAGCATTAATATAGAAAGCTCGGGATTTAAAAAAATTAATGAGATAGCAAGTGTTATTGCAGCGGGCGAAAAAAACAAGGTTATCGTAAAAAGTTTTGCCTATTCAAAAGAGTTGCAAAACGAATCATATGCTTTACGCAGAGCAAATGTTATAAAAAGAATACTTGTTGACGAATACGGGGTAAGTTCCGACGCTATAGAAATACTAACTGCTGTAAGTAGAAAAAAACCTTATGTACTAGTCGAAATTAGGTAGGTTTAAACATGTTTGGAACGAAGGAAAAAAAATCAAAAAAGTATATCGGGCTGTATGTCTCGCTTGATAACTTCTATCTATCCCAGTCAATAGCCCGTGACGGAAGAATAAAAGTTGAGAAGTTTGTTAAAATTCCGGTATCCAAAACCGTTTCCGAAGTCGGTATGCATACTTCTGCGATGAACGTTGAGTTTTTTTCTTCCGAAGAGCACTGGCTTGAACCTTTAAGAAATGCAATCGGCAAATTAAAACCAGACACAAAAGATATTGTTGTAACGTTATCTCCCGCTTTTGCGGTAATAAGACATTTTGCGGTACCCTTTGTTGAAAGACGTTTTTGGAGACAGTCCGTTCCCTTTGAGGCAAAAAAATATGTTCCTTTTGCTTTTGAGGATTCAGTGTATGACTATTTTGTCTACGTCTTCAAAGACGAAAAAACCGGAATAAATAAGTTGGGTGTCATTTTTGGGCTTACTAACAAAAAAATAAGTCAGGCTATAGCTACGGGCATATCAAAAATAGGCCTCAATCTTTCGTCTGTAGAAGTATCTGCCATATCGGCGCAAAGGTTTTTCAACGTCTTAGATAAAGAAAAAGTTACAGCCGGTGTCTGCCGTGCTCACTTTGATGCCGGTAACGCATATTTTCTGCTATCAAATAACTCCATGCCCTTGCTTTTTAGGGTCGTTAAATTTGCCCAAAGTCAAATTAGTGAACGAAGAAGATTGGGGCTTGGAGGTTCTGTAGACTTTATACATAAACAGTTGGGGTCCGAAATTTATAAAGAAATAAACGTAAGCGGAGATAACCTTGAATTTTGGAAAAATATAATAAAAGAAGACACTAAATTAAAAATAAAAATTTGGCAACCCGACGATTTCATCAATATGAAAAATACTGACTGGGGGACGTATGTTTCCCTTGGGGCAGGAGCAAAAGCTTCAGTGGAAGCAGTCAGCGATATTGATCTCAGACCTAATATAAAGAGGGGTGTTGTAGACAAAATGGCAGTTTCATTTTTATGGAAAATTGCGGGGGCTACAACTCTTGTATTTTTATGTCTTTTTGCGTATTACCAGGCCAAGCTGTTTTATGCAAGATCTGCAATAAGCAGGGCAAGTAAAGGAACTCAGTCTATAGCTGCCCTCGAAAAACTTTCAGCCGGTGAAATTGAATCCTACATAAACGATATGCAAAGCAGACTTAGAATTATCTCTTCGTTATCGGACAAAATAGATTATTTTATTCCCAAATTGGAGGCAGTAGTAAATACCATACCTGACCAAGCATGGCTTAAAAATATAACCTATTTGTCCCCTGTACAGAAAACTTCCAGAGTCAATGCCAGGAGCAGTTTTATTTTAAACGGCTATTTGTCGGCAAAAAATCAAGAGATTAACCTTGCAAACGAATTTAAGGATAAATTTCAAAACGAACCTGAAATAGAAGATGTTTATTCCGGCACTGACGGAAAAGTGAAAATTGAATATCGTTCGTCGG
>DATKZD010000129.1:0-2529 GCA_035528195.1 Elusimicrobiales bacterium | reverse complement strand
GATAGTGTTTATACTCACTTTGGCAACTTCACGTTTGGTAGGCACAAACGTACTTATTGGAGGATTAAACAATTTATCTTTTGCATTATATTTTTCGCGAAGTTTTTCTTCCAGTTTACACATAAGTTTACTAGATGCCGTAACCGGATTTATTCCGACATGGGGTGTGGAAGCATGGCATTGTTTGCCTGTAACGATAAATTTTAGCCAAATTAAACTTTTTTCCGATACGGAAATTGCGTTACCCCTTGCATTTCCTCCGTCAGGGGTTAAAAATATGTCTTTTTTACCAAAAAGTTCATTTTTATTTTTTAGCAGGTAATCAATTCCGTATCCTTCTCCTACTTCTTCATCGGCGATAAATAAAAGAACGATGTCTACAGGCGGGCGGTAGCCCGTCTCCATCATCGCTTTGACGGCTAATATACTTGCAACAAGTCCTTGTTGATTATCTTCGGTACCTCTGCCGTATATTTTATTTCCTTCTCTTAGAAGTTTATAAGGATCGGTTTTCCAAAGTTTTAAATCGCCGGGCGGTACGATATCTAAATGAGTCATTATCCAAAAAGTTTTACTTGAGTTCTGTCCTTTGTATCTTGCTACTATATTCGGTCGGACTTTACTTTTAACTCTTTTATCGGGTGCGTCTATCCTTAAAATTTCGTCAAATTTAAGTTTCTTGAGTTCACTCTCCAAATAATTTGCTTTTTCAAATTCCCCGTCTCCCCCCGATGAAGGGTCAACGGCGGGTATTGCAGTTAAATTGGTTTCCAACTCAACTGCGTAATCTAAATAACTTTCTATTTTTTTGAATATGTTTTTTTGCATTTTTTTTACCCTTTGTCACGTTTTTACTTTTTAAATTTCCCTACGCTAAAGTATCTTTCCCCCTTGCTAGAAAGATTACAGAGGGGATTTGTTAGAAGCAACTTCCCCCTTATTGAATTGTTGGGCATATATCGTCACTTATCTTGCGTTGATTGACGAAAGAGCAAAAATTTTGGCATCCCCGAGTAAATTAAACATTTTACAATATTCATCAGACAGGTGATCCATTAAATCGTTTCTTTGATAAACCACGGTATGATATCCCTTTAGCCTTAAATGGGACGCAACCGTTCCTCCGCCTATTCCCTGAGGTTTGGGGTTTACTCTATAAATTTTTTTGGCCGCATCTAAAACAAGTTGTACTATTTGTGCCTGTTCGGGCGTAGGCGCCGGAGCTTGTTTTTTTTCCACTATTTCTAATTTTATCTTTGCTTTCTTTTTTTGCTCTATTTGGCGGATAATTTTTTTGGTTTCTTTGAGGATATTCGATAATTTATGTTGCGGAAGTATTCTGTAATCGGCGTAAAATACAGTTTTACCCGGTATTGCGTTGATATTTGGCACGTTGGGTTGCACTTTTGTAACCTCAAAAGTGTTTTGCGGCGGAACGAATATTTTATTTTTTTCGCCGAATTTTTTATTTAGTTTTTCAAGGTTTACTATTAAATGTCCGGCGGCATTTAAACTGTTTATTCCTAAATGAGAGTCGGAGCCATGCGCCTGTTTTCCCAAAACGGTAAATTTAAGCCACATAATGGATTTTTCCGCTACTTCAACCTGTGTGCCGTCCCAGTTGCCCGCATCGGGAACTATAAACATATCTTTTTTATCAAAAAGTTTGCCGTGTTTTTGCAAAAGATATTTTATGCCGTAATTGCTTTCGTGTTCTTCGTCCGCAACAAATAAAAGTGCAATATCTAATGGCGGAGTTATTTTTAAATCCATCAAAGCCTTGGCGGTAAGCATAGAAGATACTATGCCCTGGTTATTATCCTGACTGCCGCGCCCGAAAATTTTATCTCCTTTCACAGTCATTTTATGCGGCGGATATTTCCACAGGCTTTTATCCCCTACGGGAACTGTATCCAAATGGCTCATTATCCAAACGGTTTTTTTGGAAGACTGCCCTTTGTAACGGGCAATAATATTTGGACGCACGCCTTTTTTTGCTCTTTTATCGGGAGCATTTATTACTTTTATATTATTGAATTTAAGTTTTTTAAGTTCCCTAATTAAATATTGAGCTTTATCGTATTCGCCCTCCCCGCCGTCTACAGGAGATAATGCGGGAATTTTGATTAGGTTTTCCTGCAATTTGAGTGCATAATCTAAATAACTTTCTATTTTTTTGAATATCCCTTGTTTCACTGGAGTGTCCTTAAAGGTTGGATTTATAGATTTTCGTTTTCGTCTTCTGCTTTAATAAATAATCTTTCCTTATATTGGTTTAGCCATTTGCGGTGTTTTTTACATTCGGGGCAGTGAGTCTCTACTGTCTGCCAAAATTCTGCGCTGTGATTTAAATTTTTTATGTGGGCAAGTTCGTGTATTACAAGGTAATCTAAAACTTCTTCGGGCGCTTTGATAATTCTCCAGCAAAAATTCAAGTTACCTTTATGCGAACAGCTTCCCCAAAGACTTTTTTGGTCTTTGATGGCAACTCTATTAAAGCCAAGTTGCATTTTTTCTGACCAGAAGTTC
>DATKZD010000128.1:0-3229 GCA_035528195.1 Elusimicrobiales bacterium | reverse complement strand
ACTTAACATTGAAAGACACACTTGCTTCCACATTGTCAAATAAAGCGCTCTTGGTACAGTTTGCGGAACCTATTAGACAATGCCATGTGTTGTCCTTTTTTACTAACCATATCTTCGTATGCAAGATACCAGCATCAGGTTTGTAAACTTTAATTTGTGCTCCGACGTCCAATAATTTTTTTATGGCTTGGGGGTGAGTGGCTTCAGAATCGTCACAGATAATACGTACCTCTCCTCCATTTTCCACTATTTTTTTAATATCTCCAAGTAATAGATTAATTCCGCCGTTAGTTATATATGCTATAGACAAAGCCAAGCTTTGGGCATCTTTAAACAGATTTTTGACCACATTGTAGTGTTTTGGTAATTCCTTAATTTGATTTTGTACTAATGCATATTCCATTCTAAAATCCCCCCTTTTTAATTCTTTTGTTTGCTATGTCTACATAATTTTTATTTACGTCGCACCCGATATACTGTCTGCCTAATTTTTTTGCTGCTAGGGCGGTCGTTCCCGTTCCCATGAAGCAATCTAAAACCATATCCCCCTTATTACTGCTTGCTTTTATGATCCTCTCAATTAATTCTAATGGTTTCGGAGTAGCATGAGGTAATTTAGGAGTTTTTCCGTTAATTTTATTTTTATGTCTTTCGCTTGAAATATGCCAAACTTCTCCGCATAGTTTACCTTTCGGATTAGGAAACCATCTTTTCCCATTTTTTAATATTCCCATTTTTTCTGCATGAATCATTCTGCCAACAGAACTATAGGGTATCCTTATGTCATTAACGTTAAATGTGTATTCGTTACTTTTTGTAAAAAATAAAATTGTTTCCTGCCCATTTACATATTTCTTTTTTGCGCTAGCCAACCCATCCCTTTTGTCCCAAGTTATCCAATTCTGAAATTGTAATCCCATTTTTAGAACATACGGCAATATAAAAGCACAGTTATACGGAGTGTTAAAAATATAAAAACTGCCACTTTTTTTAATTTTTGGCACAACAGTTTTAATCCACATAAATATAAAGTTTAAGAATTCTTCCTGCGAGGAAAAAATATCCCATTTGTCTTTTTTAAGAAAGTAGGGTGGGTCAGCTATAACCAAATCTACCGATTTATCGGATAATTTTTCTGAGAAAGAAATACAATCCGCACAACATATTTTGTTTACACGAAGCATTGCGTCTGCTCCAGTTTTTCACTAATGATTTTCTTGTAACTTTCGGAAATTTCATATCCCACAAAATTTCGCATAAGTTCTTTTGCAACTTTTAAAGTAGTGCCTGATCCCGCAAATGGATCTAGTATGATTTCCCCTACAAAGCTATATAACTTAATACATCTCCTAACGATTTCTTCGGGCATTATTGCCGAATGTATTCCGTAGGCAATATCCTTCTTGTTTGGTATGGGAATGTTCCATATTTGTTTAGTGAATTCTATCCATTCTTTTTGTGTTAATTTACTTTTTTCTTTTATCCTTTTTGGAACATTATTTTCTGGGGTTCCTCCTTTGACGTAAACTGTGATGAACTCTACCGTGTTTTGTGCATAAAAATTTCTAGGATAGGGGTAACTTCCAAACATCGCTTTTTTACTTGAATTGGTCCTATTCCATATAAATGTGTCCATGAGATAGATGTTTCTCAAGTTGTCCAATATAGAACGTTGTATATCGCTATTGATATCAAAGATGTGGCGATTATAATGAGTATTTACTTTCTTCTTCAACATTGGCATTAACGGAGCGTTTATAATCAATTTTCCGTTAGGTTTAAGAACTCGGCAACATTCTTTCCATACGTTCAACATTTCAGCTACATACTTTTTATAGTGATTTATATCTCCAATTTGTCCCTGCACTGATTTTGACAATTTTTTAGTTTGGTATCCGTCCATTTCATAGCTTTTTATATTGAAATAAGGAGGACTCGTTACAACAAGGTGTATACTGTTGCTCGGAATCTCGCTCATGTTTTTGGCATTTTTGAAATAAATTTTATTGAAGTAACTCATGTTTTTTATCAATCTTTTTGACATTTTTAAATTTCTCTCACTAAAATAATATTGTACAAAAATGCAACGTGAAGTTTCTTACATATCTTTCATTATTAATTTCAATGCTTTTTTGGTTTTTGCGGGCATTACGCTTGAATCCGTTACTACAGAATTTTTCATAAGGTTTTTACAGGCGCAT
This sequence comes from Elusimicrobiales bacterium, assembly GCA_035528195.1. Lineage (GTDB taxonomy): Bacteria > Elusimicrobiota > Elusimicrobia > Elusimicrobiales > Elusimicrobiaceae > DATKZD01. Next base: position 1,028 of record DATKZD010000128.1, on the reverse strand, counting down.
TTCTTTTTAGCTTTAGCTATAAGCGGAATTACTTTTTTCAGTAATTTTTTGGCGTTATCTACATTTTTTGCCATAGTGGCCATAACTTTTTCGCTTGTAACTTCTTCGCCTTCTTTCCAGCAGTCATAATCGGTAACCAAAGATATCGGAGCGTAACACATACTTGCTTCGCGGGCAAGGTTGGCTTCAGGCACGGCGGTCATTCCTATTAAGTCATAGCCGAGTTTTCTGTTTGTATGGCTTTCCGCTTTCGTTGAAAACTGCGGACCTTGCATACATACCAATGCTCCACCTTTATGCGAAGGAATACGAAGTTTTTTAGAAGTTTTATAAAGCAAATTGGATAATTCTGCGCAAAATGGTTCTGCAAAATATCCGTGCGCTACTATGCCGTTGCCAAAAAAAGTCTGGCACCGCCCTCTTGTCTGATTGACCAGTTGATTGGGGAAAACAAAATGTCTAGGTTTTAATTTTTCTCTAAGCGAACCTACTGCACTTACACTTATCAACGTTTCAACTCCCAGAGATTTTAACGCCCATATATTTGCTTTTTGGGGTATTTCACAGGGAAGATATTTATGCCCTCTGCCGTGGCGCGGTAAAAATGCTACCGAAACGCCTTCTAAAACACCTGTTATTATTGCATCCGAAGGACTGCCGAAGGGTGTTTTAACTTTTACTTCTTTGATATTTTTCAAGCCGTCAATACCGTAAAGACCGCTTCCGCCTATAATTGCTATTTTGATTTTACCTACTTTGCTCGACATTTCGTTTTCTCCTTTGATGTTTATCACACTTCTGTTTCTCAAAACTTATATTCGGGATATAGCGGGAATTGTTTGCAAAATACGGCAACTTTTTCCGCTATGGATTTTAAATAGGCATCGTCTGAGTGATGTTCCATTGCATCATTCATTAGTCCCGCTACCACCGCCATATCTTTTTCTTTCATTCCGCGTGTTGTAATTGCTGGAGTACCTATGCGTATGCCGCTTGTTATAAGTGGCGGTTGGGGGTCATAGGGAATA
>DATKZD010000127.1:0-2400 GCA_035528195.1 Elusimicrobiales bacterium | reverse complement strand
CAAAAGTAATTTCTTTCTTGATTTCTTCCATTTCTTTACTGCTGCAATAGGGGGGATTTGATATTATAACGTCAAATTTTCCCGTAACTTTTTTAAACAAATCAGAATGTAGAAACTTTATATTTTTAAAAGTTTTGGTATATTCGGCGTTTAGTTTTGTAACCTTCAACGCTTTTTTGGAAATATCGGTAGCTGTTATTGTGGCATTTTTAATTTTCAAAGCCAAAATGCACGATATTACCCCGCTCCCCGTACAAAGTTCAAGTACGTTTAAGGTTTTCTTGTTTTTTAGACGTTCTAAAACTATAGAAACCAAATCTTCTGTTTCGGGGCGGGGTATTAAAACGTTTTTGTTTACTTTAAATTCCACACCCATAAAATTATGTTTTTCGGTGATATAGCTTAACGGCATTCCGTTTGCTTTTAATTTAACCAACGCAATAAATTTTTTCTTATCTCTGCTTGAAATATTTGTTTCGGGATATGCCCTAAAATGAAGATGCGGTTTATTTAATTGATGACACAAAAGCCATTCACTATTTTGCAAATGCTCTTCAATCTTATTTTCTTTGAGATAATCACTAGCCCAATTTATGAGCTCTGCGGCTTTTGTCATATTAGAAATTTATGCTTTGTGTTTCTAGGTTTTCGTAGTATTTTTTTACTTCTTCAAAGACTGCGTCAAAATTACCTTCCATTATTTCGGCAAGATTATGCCATGATTTATTTAGTCTGTGGTCGGTTAAGCGGTTTTGCGGATAGTTATAGGTGCGGATTTTTTCCGAGCGGTCTGCGGTGCCGACTTGCTTTCTGCGTTCGTCGGTTACTTTGCCAACGCTTTCCTCTTCGGCTAAAACGGCCAGTTTTGCTTTTAACATTTTCATTGCATGTTCCTTATTTTTACCCTGGGAACGTTCCTGTTGGCATTTAACTACTATTTGTGATGGAATGTGTGTTATTCTAACAGCGCTTTCAACTTTATTTACGTGTTGTCCGCCTGCTCCGCTGGCACGGAAAGTGTCCAATCTTAAATCTTTGGGATTTATAGTAACCTCTACGTCTTCAACTTCAGGCAGTACAGCGACGGTACATGTAGATGTGTGTATTCTACCGCCCGTTTCGGTTTGAGGAACCCTTTGTACTCTGTGCACGCCGCCTTCGTATTTAAAGCAGGAATAAGCGTTTTTTCCTTTTATAAACACGCTTGCATATTTACATCCTTTAAGTCCTGTTGTTACATATTCCATAATCTCCACTTTCCAGCCCTTGTTTTCTACAAATCTCAAGTATGCGCGCATTAAATCGGCGGCAAAAAGTGAGCCTTCTTCACCGCCTGCACCCGGACGTATTTCAAGGTATGTATTTTTCTCGTCTTTTGGATTTGGCGGTATAAGTAAAATTTTTATTTCTTTTTCAGTTGTAGATTTTAATTGAATTAAATCTTCCAGTTCGCTTTTGGCTAATTGTATAAGTTCCTTGTCGTCACCTTTTATAATATTTTCAGTTTCAGTAATTTGCCGATTAACCCGCTTAAGTTTTTTTATTTTACTTACCAAAGGTGTGAGATATGAATGGCGTTTGGAAAGCGTGGCTATTTCGTCGGGCGAAATGCCACTGCCTGAAAGTTTTTTTTCCAAATCCTCAAATTCTTTTATGTATTTTTCCAGTTCCATATCAGTTTATGTTTACTACTCAAGAAAAAAGACAGATTGCCTAATCAATCTGTCTTTAATGCAAAGTTAAGTTAGGCTTTTTTTGCAGCGGGTTTTTTTTCTTTTTTTGTTTTAAGAACCACTTTTTTTGATTTTAAAGCTTTTTTTGGTGTGGTAGTTAAAACTTTTCTTTTGGGAGCGGATATTTTTTTAACCTTTTTCTTTTTAGTTGTTTTAGCAGTTTTTCCGTCTGTTTTAGCAAAACGTTTTTTAAATTTATCCACTCTTCCTTCGGTATCTAGCAATCTTTGTTTACCTGTAAAAAAAGGATGGCACGCCGAACATATTTCAAGCCTTATTTCTTTTTTTGCAGACCTTGTTACAAACTCGCTGCCGCATGCGCATTTTACCGTTGTAAGTACGTATTTAGGGTGTATTTTTTCTTTCATTTTATATTCCTCTTTATAAAAAATTATGTTATTTGACACTTTTAAGGGTCAATATAAGACCCCGTTATTATATCAATTACATACTTGACATTTCCATTGACTTAAGGAAATCCTTGTTGGATTTTGTTGCATAAAGTTTTTGCAGTAAAAGTTCCATAGCGTCAACCGGGTTTAACGGAGCTAAAACTTTTCTAAGTATCCACACTTTGTTTAGTTCATCTTCGGTAAGCAGTAACTCCTCTTTTCTTGTGGATGTGCGGTTAATATCAATGGCGGGGAATGTGCGCCTGTCGGATAGT
>DATKZD010000126.1:0-3941 GCA_035528195.1 Elusimicrobiales bacterium | reverse complement strand
CTACCTCTAACCAACGTGCTTTTGCGCCCGTTGCAACAATTAAGGATTTTGTAAGATACGTTTCGCCATTGGAAGCTGTAACCTTGAAAGGTTTTTTAGACAAATCAACTTTTGTAATTTCTTCCGTTAAAATTTCAGTACCGAATTTTTTACACTGTTTGTGCATTTTCTGCATTAATTCGGGACCCGAAATGGCTTCATCCAAACCCGGGAAATTTTCTATTTCGTGGGTATATAAAAGCTGTCCGCCGGGGCTTGAACCGCCAAAGAGCAAGGGCGAAAACCCCGCACGACTCATATAAACTGCGGCAATACATCCGGCAGGCCCTGCTCCTATTATAATGTTGTCTACCTGTGTCATATTCCCTTCTAAAATTTAAATGTTATCTTGTATGAAGCTACGTTTTATATATTATCAAATTTTGAAACAGTCCTTTTGAGCATTTTTCTAAAAAGCTTAACAGGAAATCCCACTACATTATCGTAGGAACCTTTTATTTTTTCTATAAACGGGTCATCTTTGTCTTGCACGGCATAAGCGCCGGCTTTATCTGTATGCTTTACTGCAAGTTTTTTGAGTTGAGCATTGGTTAATTTTCGGGCTTTGCATTTTGACATTTCGTAACCTACAAAAGTTTTACCCTTGGATTTCCATATCAATGCAAGCCCCGTATAAACTTTCTGCCAGTTTCCGTTTTCCAGCTGTAAAATTTTAAACGCCTGCAAAGGATTTGCAGGTTTACCTACTATTTTGCCTTGGCATACTACTATGGTATCGGCGCCTATAACGACGTTATCGGGATATTTTTCGGCAATTTTAAGTGCTTTTTTGAGAGCAAGATGCTTAACTATTGCATGGGGACGGATAAGTGAGGTTTGCTCGCAAATATCGGGGTCTACCGCTTCAAACGGTATTTTCATTTGCTTGAGATAATTTTTCCGCCTTGGTGATTTGGACGCCAGTATTACGTGTTTCACTTTTTAAAAAGTTTTCTTGCAATTACTGCGGCAATTATTATTCCCAATACCCCTGCTACGTTTAAAGTAAAACGAAATCCGAACGTAAATCTTACAATTATAAGATTTAAGGTAAACGGATCAAAACCGGGTGATAATTGAAGGGCAAAAGCATCCCTTATCGGACCGACATGAAAAAGAGCGGCAACAAGTTTACCCAAAAGATTTCCCAGTAATGCTCCTGCAGTTATTACAAGTGAAATATAAAAAACGTTTCTCATTTTTTCCTTCCTTTTGAAATGCCTCGCATTTCAGATTTATTTTTACAACTTGAATCTATCCATTTAAGATAATCGGCATTACCCGAAGTAATGTCTAAAGCTATAACTTCCGCTATGCTGTAAGGGTGGTTATGTTTGACAAAACAAATTAACTTTGAAACTAGGCAGGATTTTGTTTTTATCATCAGCAACTCTTCCTTAGAAGTTTCTATTTTTTCCTTCCACCAATACACGGACTTTACACCACTGACGATATTGACGCATGCAGCAAGTTTTTGTCGTATTATTGCTTTGGCAAGTTTGGATGCGGTTTTACCGTCGGGCACTGTTACAAAAACCACTTGGTGTTTCGGTTTCATAATTAGATTTTACAAAAGTTTACTGATGTTTTTTCGGTTAACCGATGTTATTATTCCTTTTTCGGTTATTATTGCGGTTATGAGTTTTGCGGGAGTCACATCAAAAGCGGGATGTCTGGCTTTTGCGCCTTTTGGCGCTATACGAATATTTTTGATAAAACATACTTCATCAGGCGAGCGTTCTTCTATTGGAATATCCGCACCTGTTTTGAAATTAAAATTAAAAGTCGGCACGGGAGCCGCCACATAAAAAGGTATTTTGTGATATTTTGCAAGTATTGCAAGCATATAGGTGCCTATTTTATTTGCAGTGTCGCCATTGGAAGCTATGGCGTCGGCTCCGACTATGATTGCGTCTATTTTGCAGGTTTTAATTATATGTGCCGACATATTATCGGTAATAAGAAAGCAAGGGACTTTATTTTGCATAAGTTCAAACATAGTCAGGCGTGAACCTTGCAGGTAAGGTCTTGTTTCGCATACATAAACACGATTTATTTTACCTTGCTTATGCGCCTTGTATATTATGCCAAGCGCCGTTCCTATCCCCGCTGTTGCAAGGGAACCTGCATTGCACACGGTCAATACATTGGATTTGCGTTTTAAAAGTTTGGCGCCAAGCGACGCCAAAGCATTGTTTGCCGAAACATCTTCTTTATAAATTCTGTGGGCGCAGTTATTGATAAGCCGCCTTAACTTATTCAATAATTCCCTGTTAAATTTTTCATTTTTATGCTTATCTATAAAATTCATTGCGCAGTAGTGGATATCATCTATTGCATAAAAAAGAGCTACCGCCGTAGGACGGGAATTTTTTAAAACTTTTGCGCTTTGGGCTAGCAATTTTTTTGTATCTCCCCAAGACTTGGGGTTTCTATTATTTAGTTCCACTGCATATCCGTAAGCCGCAGTACAACCTATTAAGGGAGCGCCTCGCACTACCATATCTTTTATGGCTTTTGCAGTTTGCGCAGCGGAAGTCGCCTTTAAATACGCTATTTTATAAGGCAAAACCCGCTGGTCTAATATATCCATACGGGTTTTGTGAAAAGTTATTCTATTTATCATTACTTGATTTAGCGGACATGCAGCTTTTTAAATTTTCAAGGAATAGACTCCATTACTTTTTTTAAGTCTTCTTCCGATTTACCGCCTATTTCAATAGTTTTTTCTCTACCTTTAGCTCCCCTTATTATGTTGACGGACTTGGGGGACACTTCAAAGAATTCAGACAAATAATTTTGTATCACATTATTTGCCCCGACTTCAACGCCTGGAGTGGTTACTTTTACCCTTAAAACACTTCCTATTCTGCTTACTACTTCATTTTCTTCAGAATTAGGTATAACGCGAACTTTTACTATCATGTGTCCTCCATTAGATGTCTTTTAAGTATCAAAAATGGCACTGCCTATTCTTACAAGGTTTGCCCCTTCTTCTATTGCAATTTCAAAATCTTCGGTCATTCCCAAAGAGAGATAGTTTTTGTATCCCTGATTGTGGCTTTTAGGGAAATCCCTATCAAAAATCTTTTTCACTTTTTTAAAAGATGCCCTTAAATCTTCAGGGTTGCTGTCTGCCGAAGCTATTGCCATATATCCGCAGGGAATTAAGTTTTCCATCTTGGAAATTTCACTTACCAAATCTCCCGCTTCCTGCGAACTTATACCTGACTGGGTCTCTTTGTCAGTAATTTTAATTTAAACCAAAACCGGCATTTTTTTGCTGATTTCACCCGCTTTACGATTTAAAATATCGGCAAGTTTGAGAGAATCAACAGAGTCTATGTAGTCAAAAAAATCTACTGCCCTACCTGCTTTATTTGACTGTAGGTGTCCTATAAGGTGTTTTTTTACTTTATTTTTATATGGTAGAAACTGAGATGAGTTCCATTTCTCTGATGCATCTTGAACTTTTGTTTCGCCAATATGTGTTAGCTTGTCTTTTTGTAGAAGAGCAACGATGTCTTTGGGGTTGGCATATTTAGTTACTGCTATTAGTTCAATGTCTTTAGAATCCCTATTTGAACGACTTGCAGAACTTTGTATCCTATCCAAGATAGTCTCAAGGTTTGAAATCACGGATGTCATCGCTGGCATTATACCTCTTGACATGTCATACCAAAATTTGTAACCAAAGAACTTTCTGACCTTATTTATTATACACCATAAATCCCCTAAAAAACTTGATATAAATCAACTTTTGACATATTGCCCCAATGAGCGCCAAGTAATTTGATGATGAAAAAGTTATGCCCATCCCCGAAGCCAACACATATACCACCCCCGAAAACACCCGCATATACCACCTCCGAAACCCCTAATCGGAGGTCTACATAATCAAA
>DATKZD010000125.1:0-5420 GCA_035528195.1 Elusimicrobiales bacterium | reverse complement strand
TTTAACAAGGGGGAGATGTAAGGAGTTAAGGGGGAAAATAAGTAACGCAGTCTTTTTTTAATTCTAAACACGAAACCTAAAACCCCTCATATATTTAAATTTCCTCAAAATTAATACAATGGTATTATGATAATTAAAGTGGCGCTTCCAATTGCATTAAACAGAGAATTTGACTACATAGTCCCCGATAGCTTTGCCGAAAAAATAGAGGAAGGCGTAAGGGTTAAAGTCCCTTTTGGAAGACTTGTTTTAACAGGTTTTGTAACGAAAATAGAAACCGAATATCGCAAACCCAGAAATATCAAACTCAGAGAAATAATTTCGCTAGTTGATGACCAACCATATTTTGATAAAGAGTTTATCAAACTGGCAAAGTTTATAAGCGAAAAATGGGGTACTCCCTTAGGACTTGTATTTTCAAGCTTGGTTCCGAATTACGTTAAAGTAGAAACTATCCCAGAAAGCGAAGAGAAAACTGCAAAAAATACTCCCGCCTATCCCCCCCCCTCTAATCTTACCGAAGAACAAAAAACGATAGTTGACGCTGTATTTAATGCCTCACAATTAAAAACCCGCAAACCGTTGCTATTATTCTACGATGATTTTGCGGATAAAAACGAAGTTTATAGCGAAATTTTCAAAAAATCGCTAGCCGATAATTTACAAACGCTTTTACTCGTTCCCGATGTTGCATTTACTGTTTTTTTATCGGAGCAGTTTGAAAAATTGTTCGGTAAAGAAAATTTCGCTATTTGGCACGGCCAAATTCCGCAAAATCAAAAAAACAAAATATGGCATAAACTACATTCGGGCAAACCTCTCATAGTATTGGGAACACGTTCTGCAAGTCTGTTACCGTTTAAAAATTTATCCTGCGCAATTGTTGAGCAGGAAGAAGACGATATGTATAAGCAAGAGCAAAGCAAACCCTATTACGATGCACGGGAAGTATTGCAGGAAAGAGCCAAGCTTAAAAATTTCCCTGTAATACTTGCAAGCCCCACTCCGTCGTTAAACAGTTTTAACGAAACTATCAAGGACAATTTTAAACTTTTGCGCCTCAAATCCAACAAACCCGACACAAAACAACCCGATATCATAATCACAGGTAAAAAAGGTACTAAGTCTCATATCATCTCCGATAAATTAGTTGAAATTTTAAATAAAACTTTCAAGTCAAAAAAACAAGCGATGATTATATTAAACAGAAAAGGCGTTTTAAATCTGTATGCCTGTTATAATTGCGGCTGGGTACAAGAATGCAAAAAATGCCATATTCAAATGACGGCAGAAAAAGAACGTCTTTTATGTCCGCAATGCCGAAAAGAAGAACCATTACCTGAGGAATGTCCCAAATGCAGAAACAGAATTTTCAAACACCGCAGTTACGGTATACGACAGGCAAACAGCGAACTTAAAAAAATGTTCCCTGATATTAAAATCGTCCAATTTCATTCCGACACCCTAAAAACCAAATCTCAAAAAGAGGAAGTGTTTAACGCCATCAGAACGCAGATTCCCGATTTAATAATAGGTACAAAATTATTAACTAGAGGAGGTATTTTTAAAAACCTCGGATGCGCAGCTTTTTTGGATATAGATACCGAACGTTCCGTACCTGATTATAGAACGACAGAGAAAACCGCACAGCTTATTTTTCAAACAAAAGGACAACTGACTTCGCCTAACTCCAATTTAGTAATCCAAACCGCAAAACAAGATGATTATTTATTCCAAAGTGTATTAAAACACGACTATCTTGATTTTGCGCTTAAAGAACTGGAAATAAGAAAAGATTTGAAATATCCCCCCCACGCTAAACTGATACGGATTTTACTTATGGCACCAGACGTTAAACTAATAGAAAAAACCGCCAAAAAAATAGCCTCAAGTTTAAACAAAACATTTCCCGATGCCGATAGTTTTGAAATTCTAGGTCCCTCCCCCTGTATGTTTAAGGGCAGTGGTAAGTTTTTGAAACACCATATCATAATCAAATACTACGATGACGGTTTTTTGAAAATATTTTGGGAGGTAATCGGTAAAATTAAGGCAGGAAAATCTGCTAGATTAAAAATTGTAGCCGACCCCGTAGATTTTTATTAATAGGAAATTCTCGGACGGATAGATATTTGATTTGTTTTTTTGTAACCTTATCTTATAATGGAGCTTTAAATGACAATTACCAATACTCTAAATACCCTGGAAAGAGGGTGCGTTGATATCATAAGCAAAGAAGAGCTTAAGCATAAGCTATCTTCAGGCAAAAAACTTATAGTAAAACTCGGATGCGATCCCACAAGTCCTGACTTGCATTTGGGACATAGCGTGGCATTATCTAAGATGAGGGCATTTCAAGACTTAGGACACACGGGAGTATTGGTTATAGGTGATTTTACTTCATCAATAGGCGATCCTTCAGGACGTGATAACACAAGACCCGTACTGACTGCACAACAAATAAAAGAAAATGCTAAAACCTACTCCGACCAAGCCCTTAAGATATTAGATACCGATAAAACGATGATAGTTTTTAACAGCCAATGGCTCAGTTCCTTTGTCGGAACGCCTTCGGGAGGCATTTCCAATCTTTTAAACAGTCTTTCGCGAATAACCGTTTCAAGATTAATGGAACGGGAAGATTTTCAAAAGAGAATTAAAAGCGGAAACCCGATTTCTATGCTTGAAATGCTCTACCCCGTCTTTCAGGGATACGATTCCGTTGCGCTAAAAGCTGATGTAGAACTTGGAGGAAGCGACCAGTTATTTAATTTGCTGGTAGGACGGGATATGCAGAAAATATTCTCCCAAACACCACAAGTTATAATGACGACACCGCTGCTGGTAGGTACCGATGGAGTTAAAAAGATGTCTAAATCCTACGGCAATTACATCGGCTTAACGGATACCGCCAAAGATATATTCGGTAAAATAATGTCTATTTCTGATGACATTATGTGGCAGTATTACGAAATCCTAACTACGGAAGATATTTCCGCACTAAAAAAAACACACCCTATGGAAGCTAAAAAAAATCTTGCTAAAATTATAACCGAGCGCTTCCACAGTAGCAAAATTGCCGACAACGAGCATAAAGCTTTTGAAAAAGTTTTCAGTAATAAGGAACTTCCCGAAAACGTTAAAGAAGAACTGCTTGCAAAAGAAATGATGCTTTCCGACATTCTTATAAAGGTAGACTTTGCCAACAGTAAAAGGTCGGCAAGGCGGCTTATTACGCAAGGAGCGGTAAAAATTGACGGTAAAAAAATAGTGCAAGATAGCACGATTAAATTATCTAAACCCGCAGTACTTCAGTCGGGCAAAAAAAACTTCTGTAAAATAGAGATTAAAAAATGAAAAAAATTATATCTTTAACAGTTTCATTGCTTTGTTTTGGAACTATTTTTGCACAGGAAGAATCAACGCAAATAGAAGCTTTTCAACAGGAAGAATCTATGCAAACAGAAGCGTTGAAACGTCAGCAAGAGCAAGCATCTACTTTAAATGAAATTAAAGAACTTCTTATATCGGCGCAGAAAAGTAAAAACGGGACAAAATGGGATGCACGCCTTATAGATGCCAAAGAAGTAGTATGGGTTCGTCCCGAAAATGGAAAATGGAAACGTATTAAAACCGATGGAGTAATTTCCAATGTGCGCGGAAAAAAAGACGATTGGATGGAGTTTATCGGCATCCTTCCTCTAAAAGACGGAGACAGGATAGATACCGGTAAACGTTCTTCCACAGCTCAAATTATCCTTGATAGAAAAAACATTTTTGCGATAGGCCAAAATACCATTATAGAAATAAAATCCTTTTCACATAACAATACCATCATAGCTCTGCGGAAAGGTTCGGTAATAGGAAGTTTAGGAGAAATTAAACAATCAGGTAAAAAATTTACTATAGTTACACCCAACGCATACATCTCCATAAAAAACGGAAAATTTTGCGTCAAATATAAACCTTCCAAAACAAATCCTGTTACAAAAATAGGAATTTTTGAAGATAGTGCCGCCACCGTTACTAAATTGGATAACGGTGTTTCCGCAAAAGAGATAGAACTTGAATCTAACAAAGAAGCGGTAGTTTCAAAAAGAGTTAAATTTATTCCTTATAAATTGGTTTGGTTTGAAAAATATCAGGACGCCGCTTACTCAACTCAAATAAATTCCTTAGTTTTACCTACAGCTAAAGAAATGACGGAAAAGGAAATCGCCTCTATCAGAGGTAGAATGCTATCAGCCGGTAAAGGAGAAATTTACCGCCCCGAATTTAAACCGTTGGATTTGCGCTCCCCTTATGAAAAAAGAATGCAAGAGATATCAAAAGAAAGACAAAAAGAAGACTCTCCCTTTTTAGATTAATCTATGAGATGTTTTATTGCAAGTAAAATTAAACAATCCGTTTTAGATGAAGTGGTAAAAATACAGAATAAATTGAAAACAGCAGGCAGTACCACAAAATGGGTCAAGCCCGAAAACATGCATTTTACCTATCATTTCTTACCGAATGTATCTCAAGATAAAATCCCGGTTTTAAAAGATGTAGTCTCCCTGTGTAAAAGCGTAGAACAGTTTAAAATAAAACTTACCCATATCGGAGCTTTTCCCAGCTTAAAAAGACCTTCGGTATTATGGCTAGGAATTGAAGATAAAACTTCTTCCACTACAAAAATCCACGAAATTTTAAAAAACGGACTACAGGAAAACGGTTTTGATGTTGATGCGCGCAGTTACATTGCCCACTTAACAATTGGTAGAATAAGGAGCAGTAAAAATTTAAACATTTTAAAAAAGGAAATATTAAATTTGGAATTCAGTTTGTCGGAATTTACCATAGATAAAGTAAGTCTAATAGAAAGCAAACTAAATTCCTGCGGGCCATTGTACGAAAACTTATACAGCATAAATCTCCAATAATACAAAATGAAAAAACTGATACTGATTGCATTTGCAGGCGTAATTGTTTTAACTTTTCTTGCTTTGCATTATTTTCGCAAAGGAACAACCGTTAAGTTTGTAATTTCACAAGGTGAGACGGCAGTCCAAATAGCGCAAAATCTCAAAAAGCAAAAAATAATATCTAACCCTTTCTGGTTTAAAATACTTACTAAAATAACTTTTACCGACAACAAACTTAAAAAAGGCAGATATTTACTTCGTACCAATATGTCAAGCGAAGAGGCATTGTACAGACTGTTGACTTTAAGCGGTAACATATACATTCGCATTACGGTGCTGGAGGGCTGGCGCACAGAAGAAATTGCCGAAAAACTGGAAGAAAATAACATAACGTCGGCAAAAGATTTTATAACGTTGGCGCAAAAGCGGAATCTTGAAGGATATCTGTTTCCGTCTACATATTTATTTGAAGAAAATACCCCGACCGAAATCGTCATAGACACTATGATAAAAGAG
>DATKZD010000124.1:0-3153 GCA_035528195.1 Elusimicrobiales bacterium | reverse complement strand
TAGCAATGAGCAGGGTCTATAAATTACCGTTAAGAATTGTTCAAAAGATTCTAATGGGAAGCGTTTTCATAATTATTGTGGCAACTGCTTCTTTGCACCATGTCAGTCCTATCATTCAGTCAATATCAGAATCGAAAAATCAGGATAAGATTGCCAGTATCATTAAAAACGAATTGCAGAACTTGAAAGACGATTTATCCATATTTAATAAGCAGGATCAAAAGTTGAACTCTGCTCAAGCTGCAAATAGACGCCATACGCTCTCAGATACGCTTATTCAGACGGTATCCAAGTCAAAACGAGTCAGTGTATCAGTTTATTTTGATATCGCAGTTTTGATACTGATAAGGCTAATTTTTCAGTGCTGTAATTTATTCTGTGCAAGTATGATGGGGAGTTATTACCGAAAAAGAAAAATAAAACCGATTTTAAAAAATAAAGTTGAAGTCCAGAAGTTTTGTGAATGCGGCTGCGGTAGAGTTGTCAGCTCAGGAAAACGATATATTTTGGGACATAATTTAGTTCCCGGAAAGAAAAAACAAATAATAAAACTTAGACCAAAAAAGGAGGTGACCGACATTGATATGAAGAAGGAATTTGGAATAAAAAAGCCTTGACACACCCATGAATATAAAAAAGCAACTGCGAATTTTTACTTCCTTATTTTTTTAAATTGAGAAAATGGTTGACAAACTACAACTTCTATGCTATGGATCGCCAAACAATAAATATTTTATAACATTTACCACAATCAATGGAGGGGAAAGTAAATGCAAATTGAACCAATGGTAGAACACAAAGCGAAAAAGATTTTTAAAGAAAACGGGATTCGAGTTGCACAGGTGGCAAAAGCAATGGGGATATCGTATCCTTATTGTTGTCAGATTTTGAGAGGGACAAGTACATGTACAAGTGAAAATCAGAAAAAACTGGATGAGCTTGTAAAAAGTTTAAAGGGGAAAAAATAACAGTTTGCTCGGATGCCCATGCGCATGGGTCAAATGCAAGCTGCCCTTGTTCAGCTTGCATAATCCGGGCAATTCCACAAGGGGGAAAGTGTGATAACCATAAAAAGTAAAAATTATGAACGATTTCTAAAACGGCTCAAACAGGAAGAAAATGAAACCATTGAAAAATATGACCTTAAAAACATTAATGATAAGGATTATACTGAACACATCCTTTTTAATGTGAGACGTGAAGTTGTACGACTGTTCTTTGACAATTTGAAAAAACGAATCAGAAACCTTGAAGAGGATATTGTTTATCTGAAAGAGGCATTCCCAGTTGAGATGTCTAAAAAAGAGGACGTGTTTCCTTTTCAGTGGATGCTAAATGATAAAGCTATCGCCAAAACATTACAAAACTACCGAATCAGTGATGTTTTGAACTATGTCTTTAAACACAGAAAATTTTATCGGGAGAGAATTCCATATGAAGATAAGCTACACAATAAAAAATATCCATATACAGTTTTTCTTGCCGATAAGAAATTCTATTTAGATATGGCAAAGGATATTGGCTTTACTGAATACTCTGCAAAGAAATATGTTTATGCCCTTTGCAAAGCTGAAATCTTCATAAAGTTGAAACAACATAAAGGGACACTCTATGCCGATGGATACTTTACTGAATGGGAACAAAACAAATTTGTGAAAAGACCGTTTTTGAAGGATGAAAAAAAATACAGAAAATCCCTCAAGGAATTTAAGTTATGATCTTTGACATATATAAGTTGTAGGACTGTACTGTATCTATAAAGTTATAGTAGTCGGTGTTATATATGGAACTGATACAGACAGCTTTAAGTTTATAGATACAGTGGAGTCCGAAGGACTCTGGCACATAATATCCACTGTTACAATCAGCACATAAGACACACAGCAAACAATTAATATTAATAACTCAGTAAATATAAAATTCGCTTTTTTCATTTTAAATTAATGTTTTTAACTACTTGTCAGAAAATAATAAACTGTTTTCATTATTTCTTTAAAAAACCATTTACTGATTTTATTACAAATATTCACCTCAAAGAAATAATGAAATCACTTTCAAAGAAATAACATTATTTCTTTGAATTAACCAAAATATAAGGAGAATAAAAACCATGCCAAAAAAAACAATAATAAATTTACCACTGAAAGAAGAAATAGAAGAATCAATACAAGCATTTCTGTTTATACATAGAGCAACTGAAGATATCCGGATTATGAAAACCACAATACATGAAATATTTAATGCGGTATACAATGAGTCGAAAAAGGAAAATAAACTGGACATCAGAAAAGCTGGTACTTTGAGCAGATTGGCGGATACTTATTTGTCCTTGGATAGCGCATATAATAAAAAAGTTAATGGGAAATAATAATCACAAATAATCACAACTAATTGCCATTACAACTTTATTTGAACAGTAAAAAACCAAACTATTACCAAAATAATAGAAAACAGTTAAAATATGCAAAAACGAGAAAAGACGTATAGAAAACATTAAAAATCTGAACTTTAAGCAAATAACCAAAATAACCAAAAACATTAAAATAAACAGAAAAGGAGGGATTAACATTATTGAAAGCATTACAGAAAGCAACATGTGGACGGATATTACGAATGAGCGAACGAAGTGAGCGCCAGTATTGATGTTCCGCACGCAATATATCTTATTTTTCACGTGTGAAATACCAAAATAAAGTCTTTAAAAAAATTTCGTCGAAATACCAAAAAACATTTAACCATAAGGAGTGTGCAAAATGCCAAATACCATTAGTAAAGAAAAGTTAGCAGAACTGAAAATCACCATTTTCGCGAAAGAGGCCGTTCGCCGGATTTATTCAGAAATCAAAGATGTGCCAACCATTGCAAAACTGGCAAGTGAGATGGTATCCAAGAAAGAAGCCGGCAGATTCGTATCTGAACAAACGGTTAAGAAGTTTATTGCAGAATTCATAAAGGATGCCTTGATCGATGAACAAGGAATTGATGCCGAGGTGGATCAAATGTTAAAATCCATCGGCCAAAGTCTTGATGAAAATGAGCAGAAAAAAGAAATAAAACGGAAAGCGCTTTTCAACAAAAACTCACCGGAAAACCATCTGAAATATTGCGAGGTCTGCGTTGACAAGGAAGCTGAAAGGGAGGCAAATTATGAAT
>DATKZD010000123.1:0-6858 GCA_035528195.1 Elusimicrobiales bacterium | reverse complement strand
GTTTCGGTAGGCGGAAGTTCGGTTATAGTCAGATACGTTGCAATTTCACATACGAACAAACAGGATATTAAAAAAATTCTTGTTTCGGAGGCTGAACCGTTTATCCCTTTTGAAATAAGCGACGTTAATTTGGATTGCCATTTGCTCGGCGACATAAAGCAGGGTAAACAGACTAAAACCGAAATAATACTAATTGCAGCTAAACAAGATCTTGTTAAATCTAAAATTGACCTGCTAAATTCCGCAAAACTTCAGCCTGTTGTAGTTGATATAGACGCTTTTGCGATTGAAAATTTATGCCAAAAACTTAATATTCGGGGTGAAGAAAGCGGAGTAATAGTTCTAAATATAGGAAATAGAGTTACAAATCTCTCTATCATAGAAAAGGGGCTTACAAGAGTTGTGCGCGACATTATGATATCGGGACAATATTTTACCAAAGCAATTGCAAGAGAATGCGACATAGACTTTGATAAAGCTGAAAATCTAAAAAAAGAATTTGGGGTAGGCGTAGGAGAACAAACGGAGGTAGCGGAAACCGCCGGTACTTTCCAAAACACTTCCCAACTGCCCCCCTCTCCGCCAAACGAAGAAAATTCACAAAACTCAAACTCGGATTTAGAGCCTGAAATTATATCCGAAGAAAATGCCCCTCAAACGCAAGAGAGCGTAAGGGAAGAGAAAAAAGAAGATGCGCCCGCAACGGCACGGCAAATAGCTCCGGAAGACGAAAAACATAGAGTTAAGGTGTCTGATGCCTTAAAACAAAACCTAAAGGATTTGTCCTCCGAAGTAAAACGTTCAATGGATTTTTATTATTCGCAGGGAAAAGACCGTTCAATATCAAAAGTTTATCTTACTGGCGGCTCAAGCGCGATGAAAAATATGGATAAATTTTTGGAAATGCAACTTAATATGCCTGTTGAAGTTTTAGATCCGTGCATTTTCAGCAAGGACAAAAAAGCGGACGAAATAGATAAAAAAATAGCTCCCGGGTTGAGCGTTGCATGCGGACTTGCACTTAGAAAAATTTGGGATTGGATTTAAGTATGATTAAAATTAACCTTATTTCTCCCGAATACGTGGATAAGCTGAAGCAAAAGACAAAAAATGTGCAGATAATACTTTTGTTTTCTATTGCAGCGCTTATTGCTGTAGCAATAACCTCTTTGCATGTAAACAAAGCCTACTCTACGGAAAAAGTTTTAAGCCAAAAGCAAACGGAGCTTAAAACTTTTCAGGAAAAAGTGGATAAGGTAAAGGAAATAGAAAAGGCTAAAAAAGATCTTGCGGCGCATTTAAACGCAATTGAGAGTCTTCTTGATAAAAGATTTGATTATCCGCATTTTATGCAAGACGCCGCAAACAGTATCCCGAAAACTCTTAGATTTAGAAATTTCAGAACGGTTTCGGACGAAGACGGGGTAGTGGAATTTGACATCACGGCAGAGGTTTCGCTCGGCGACGATATGGGACAGTGGATAAAAAATCTGGAAGAAGATGAAAAATTTACTAATATCACGCTCGGCGCCGTTGGTGTGGAAAGAGATGCAGCGTCAAAAAAAGAAACTTATTATTTCCCCGTACTTGGAACTTATTTTGCAAGACCCAAGGCAAAATTAGCGTGGGAAAATAGATTGAAAAAAGCCAAAGAAGCAGAGAAATTAAAACAAGCCGCTAATAAAAAATAACTATGGCAGGAAAACTTACAGCAAAAACAAAATTTTCCAAAGAGCAGATAAAAACTCTCTTTGCCGTTATTTTATTCGGCGGAGCTTTTAGTTACCTGTATGTAATGTATATGTGGAAACCTTATGCAGTAAGAATAAACACGGCACAAACTGAAATAGAGGTTATAAGTAAAGATTTGATAAAAGCCAAAGTGGCAGCCAAGCGCTACGATAAAATTTTGGCCGAACTGGAACAACTCAAAAAAAAGTCGGAATTCGCCGAAAAAAGCTTATCAACGGACAGAAGGCTCCCGGACCTTATATTTAGCATAATGGAAGCTTCCAGAAAATACGATGTGAGAATAAATTATATAACGCCGCGTCCAAGCGTTGTAAAAGAGTTTTACATTGAGGACAATTATAAAATGTCAATAGCCGGAGATTACCATATCGTAGGACTTTTTATAAGTTTTATGACCACTTCGGAAAGGGTGTTTACCATTAGAAATTTATCAATGTCCGAGACTAAAAAAGACGGGGAAGCGGAAGCAAGGTTTGACCTTATAGCTTATCAATACAGAATTGTCGGAGACAGCACTGATGAATAAAAAGATTATCGTAATAACGGCATCATTAATTGCAACTTGCGTGCTTTTAAAAGTATATGCGCAAAAAGCATCGCATATTGCCGTGTCTCCGATAGCTAGAGTAAAAATATCAGACGTGTACGACATTAAAAAGCATCCAAATCCGTTTATGTCGCCAAAGGCTAGAAATAAACCTGCTAAAAAAACCATATTATCTAAAAAAACAAAAAAGACAACAGTAACGGAGAAAATAATAACCTTTAATTATCCCACTTTGAATTCTTTCCGACTCACGGGACTTATGATGGCGGGAAAAGAAAAACAGGCAATTTTATATGACCTTAATACTAGACAGACGTATTACTTAATCACAGGCAAACTATATGACCGCGACATCAAAATAGTCAAGGGTTTTAGTGGTAAAGTTCTTTTGCAATCGGTTGAACTTGTAGACAAAGACGGTAAAAAAAGAATAATTCCGTTACCAAGCGGAATTAGATAAAAAACAAAGGAGTTGTAAATTATGAAGAAATATATCTTGTCGGGATTGGTTTTGTTATTCGTTTCGGGTATTTACGCCCAAAACTGTGTAATCCAGTCAATAACCACCACGGGAGACAATATCAACATTACATTAAAATCGGATAGCAAACCTAGGTATAGCTCCGTATCCGGTATGCAAAAAGATCAAGTGGCGATAAGAGTCTTTGACTGCGAACTTTCAAAAACTTTTACCAAAGCAACAGCAGGTAAAACTGTTTATCTAAAATCCGTCAAAGTGAGGAAAATAAAAGATCCTCTTCAGCCTATAGTGGAAGTTATAGCGGAACTCAAAAAAGAAGCTGATTTTGACTTAACGTCGGACGACGAATCCATCACATTAAAATTTAAATATTTGGCGGAGCAAAGTGTTCCGGAAAAATTGATTACCAAAGGACGACTGGGAAGCAAAAAGCAGTATATTGACATAATGGAAAGCATGCCCACAACGTCTTTTACGGTAAAAGCGGGTTTAGATGTAAAAATTGCGCTTACACGAATGGCGTCAATGATAAATGTGAGTTTGGTGTTTTCAAGGGATGTACGCGGACCGTTAACGATAAATCTCAACGAAGTACCTTTTGACGAAGCGTTTAAAACTATTCTGTCATTGAGAGGTTTAGTTGTGCAGCAAATCGGCACGAAAATTTTAAAAATAACCACTGCCGCCGCAATTGCAAACGAAAGAAAAAATGCTCCTTTAATAACAAAGTTTTTTGCTCTTAAATATCAAAATGCGAAAAAGATAGAGAAAATGATAGAAGAGGTTATCAAAGCCGAAGGCAGAAAAGGCAAAGTGGGAGTAGACGAGCGTAGCAATGCATTGATAGTTACCGACACCTCAAGCGGCATAGAAGGTATATCTAGACTTTTAAACAGGATAGACACCAAGCCCATAATGATTGCTATTGAAGTAAGATTGGTGGAAGTTAATAAAACAGAAGGTTTTGATTTGGGCGTGCAATGGGGCGCCTACGGAGGAGCTTCTTCGTCTATAGGAAAACAGTCCGGATTTAACTTCTTCGGATCCGGTAACTTAAGCGCCAGCAGCCAGGCGGGATTGATAGGTCCATTAACCAGCGGAATAAAAACTCCTTTTGTTGACACTACCACAAACGTATACACTGCTTTGCCAAATTCATCCTCCGCCGGAGGAACGGGCATTAATTTCCCCAGCATAGCAAATGCAATAACCGGAGGCGCATTAAGGTTGGGAAGAATAACGGACACTTATACTTTGGATATGACTTTATCTGCGGCGGAACAGAAGGGTAATGTTAAAATTTTATCCGCACCTAAAGTTGCAACGTTAAATAATCAACCCGCTAGAATAGATCTAGTAACAAGAATTCCGTACCTTCAAACGGTTATAGCCTCATCTACTCCGCCCCTACAAACTGAAACTGTAGAGTGGCTGGAAGCAGGAATAACTTTGGAAGTAACGCCCCAAGTCAATGCTGACGGAAGAATAACAATGGACATAAAGCCAACCGTAAGTCAGGTGGCATCAACCATTGCGCCTACGGCAGAGGAAGGCGGCGCCCCCGGACTTGATCAGCGAAGTGCCGAAACAATTGTAATAACGCGAAACGGTGAAACCGTAGTAATAGGCGGACTTCTCTCCGAATTGGAAAATGAAGTTATATATAAAGTACCGATATTGGGCGACATACCTATTTTGGGCTGGCTGTTTAAAAAGAAACACCAAAATAAACAAAAAATAGAACTTCTAATTTTCGTAACACCGACGATAGTAGAAGAGTAGAAAAAAGTTACTTTAAAAAAGGACTGCATTTTTTTTATGCAGTCCTTTTTTTTAATCCCCCCTCCCCCCCTTTATCAAGGGGGAGGTAAGAAACTAAAAGTAAAATGATAAATAAAAAATGCTTTACTTTCCTGTTTCATTAAAAATGGTTAACAGAACTCCCCCTTGACTCCTTATAGCTCCCTCTTTTCCCTATATAAATCCCCCGCAATCCCCCTTTGATAAGGGGGGAGTTATAGGGAGTCAAAGAGTATTTTAAAAATGGCTTATTAAATCTTGTCATCGAATTACTAAACATGTACAAGATGACATGTTTTTACGCAGTTCTTTGTTTGTATACAATTTTCCCCCTTCCTTAAGGGGGGAGCAAGGGGGGATTAAAAAATAAGGGTCTATTTCAGCATCTTTCGTAGGGGAGGGTTTAAAACCCTCCCCTACATTAAAACTTCTCTACAAAAACCCCTACACGAAAACTCTATTTACGTTTTCTACACACAAACTTATTTTTATTGCGTAATACGCTAAATGTTATTATTATGTAGAATGGATACATTGAGTTTACCTACAGGAAATAAAAAATGACTTTGAAAGTTAGAAAGCCCTTTATTGCCGGCAATTGGAAAATGCATAACAATTTGGAGGAATCTAAAAAATTGGCGCAAGCTATCGTAGACGCCTCTAAAAACAAAACGGATGTGGAAATTATGATTGCCCCTGTTTTTACCGCCATAAATACAGTTTCAAAAATCACCAAGGGAACAAACGTTATACTTTCCGCCCAAAATTGCCACTGGCAGGAACAAGGAGCATTTACGGGAGACGTTTCCCCCGCACAAATAAAAGACGCAGGCGCATCCTGCGTTATACTGGGACACTCCGAAAGGCGCAGTATCTTTGGTGAAACGGACGAAATAATAAATAAAAAACTTAAAACCGCCGTAAAATTCGGCTTAACGGTAGTGTTTTGCGTAGGAGAAACTCTACAGCAAAGAGAAAGCGGAAAAACCTTTGAAATTCTTTCAGAACAGTTAAAAAAAGGGCTTGCCGACATAAGTAAAGAACAAACCGAAAATTTGGTAATTGCCTATGAACCAATATGGGCAATAGGAACAGGAAAAACCGCAACTCCGACACAAGCACAGGAAACACATAAATTTGTCAGGCAGGAACTTTCAAAACTCTTTGACGAAAGTGCCTCCGATAAAATCCGCATAATCTACGGCGGGTCGGTAAAATCGGAAAATATTGATGCAATTATGTCCCGACCCGACATAGACGGAGTTTTGGTAGGCGGGGCAAGTTTAAAAGCGGAAAGTTTTTTGCGTATAATAAACTTTAAAAATGAATGATGCCAACGTTTGCGTAACAAAAGAGTAATTTGTCGGTTATGATAAAACACTGGGAAATAAGACATAAAAAAAACGCTCACAAAGAACCCAAATATCATCTTTATATTGACGGTGATAAAAGCGATGTCATTGTACTGCTGACAAAACTTGCCAACTTGTGTTCAAGACCAATAGAAGTTGAAAGTCCTTACACTTTTGCACTGCCTATACTGGAATCCGACCCGGAAATACTTGCCGATATTGAAAAAATAACCGATACAATGGTTAAAAAAATAGAAATATCCTATTACCGCAAAAAAAAGGAAACATCGCCTTTGGGAAAACTGCAAAATCCGGCAAAAATGCCCGAACCCGAAAAAGAATACGAAGTAGAAGAAGAGCCGATTGAGGAAGAGCCCGAAACCACAAGCGTAGAAGAAGAAATTACGGCAAGTGATTTATTGGAGCAAACTCTTGAAGTTGAAAGTCCAAAAATGCCCGAATCCGAAGAAGGTTCAATTCCTCTTGAAGAAGTAAACATGGAAGCTGAAGTTTTGAAAAGTATCGGGGAGATAGAAAAAAAGAAATCCGTGTTATCAAGTGAAGTTACAAAATATTTAGATTTAAACCTTCGGAAAATGGACGAAGACCGCTTTGAACCATCACCTCCTAAACAAGAGGGCGCCGAAAATGAACCAACCCCCCCGATACCTCCTGAAACAGAAGGCGCTTCCGCTAAACCCGCTGCACCCATGCCTTCGAAAACCGAAAGGATAATATCAGTTGCAAATATTGAATTAAACATTCCTACGGAGCAATACTCTACGCAGCAAGACGAATTACAATCTCAGGAAACTCAAGAAACAGCTCAGGAAGAACCGGAAATTGAATCCGAACAAGAAGCTGAAATCCAGACGGAAACCGTCGTTGAAACCGAACCGGAGAAACCTAAAGCGGAATTTGCAAAA
>DATKZD010000122.1:0-8389 GCA_035528195.1 Elusimicrobiales bacterium | reverse complement strand
CTAAAATATTTTTTCTCACTCTCGCTTTTCTGAAACCATATTTCTTTTGTTTAGAAACCATACTAACACCTCAAAATTTACTTTTTGGCTCCGGCAGAGGCAGTTTTACCTGCTTTTCTAACCACATGCTCGCCAAGATATCTTACGCCTGATCCTTTATACGGTTCAGGCGGTCTAATTTTTCTGATACGCGCAGCAATATCGCCAACTAAAGCTTTATCGCAACCTTTTATGGTTAACGTATTTTTCTTCGCATCCGCCTGTGCGGAAATGCCCGGCGGAACATCAAAACTAACGGGATGGGAAAAACCCAATTCCAGATTAATTTTATTGCCTGCGACATTGGAACGATAACCGAGTCCCTTAATCTCAAGCGTTTTTTCAAAACCTTTACTTACACCTTCAACCAAATTATTAATTCTCGCCCTACAGGTGCCGGAGAGCGAACCTGCATTTTTTACGCTCTTATCTACAATCTCAATAAACAGTTGGTTTTCTTTAGAAACAACTCTTATTCCCGAAGGTATATCAAAGCTCAAATTACCCAAAGGGCCCGAAGCTTTAACGCTTGAAACATCAATGTCAATTTTTACCTTTTCGGGTACGTCAATTGGTTTTTTTCCTATTCTGCTCATAATTTTAGTCTCTTTAACGTTAATTTTTTTACCAAACTTGACAGAGAACTTCTCCGCCGACTTTTTTGGCTTTTGCCTGCTCATCGGTCATTAAGCCATGCGAAGTAGAAAGTATTGAAATACCAAACGGTCCGCGTACTTTCGGTATTTCGTCGTAAGGACGATAAATTCTTTTTCCGGGCCTTGAAACACGTTTAAGACCGGAAATTACGCTATTCTTACTGTCGGTATACTTTAGAAATACCCTTATAACGCCGTCTTTACTTTCTACGTGAACGGGTTTAAAATTTACGATGTAACCCTCTTCTTTCAACACTTTTACTATTTCAGATTTTAGTTTGGAAAAAGGTATATCTACCCTTTCCTTGTTTTTCATAACCGCATTTCTAATTCTCGTCAATAAGTCTGCTATCGGATCCATAAATACCAACCTTTTACCAACTTGATTTTTTTATACCGGGAATAAGTCCCCTGTGAGCCATACTCCTAAAACAAATACGGCACAGCCCAAAATCTCTGTAATAACCTCGTGGTCTACCGCAAATTTGACAGCGATTACGATAACGAATCGCATACTTTTGCGGTTTTCTCATTTTTGCTACCCAGGCAGTAGTTGCCATAAAAATACTCCTCTTGCCCGAATTATGTTTTTCGGGCTAAAAAATTAAGATTTCTTTTTTGCCTTTACAAAAGGCACACCTATGTATTCCAAAAACTTTCGGCTTATTTTGTCATCGTCAGAAGTAGTAACAAAAGTTATGTTAAGTCCGTAAGCTTTGGGGGATTTTTCGGTATTAATTTCGGGAAAAATATGATGCTCCTTTAACCCGATGTTAAGATTACCGTTACCGTCAAAACCCTTTACGTTAAATCCCTGAAAATCCCTAATGCGGGGACATGCAATGGAAATGAATCTATCAATAAACTCATACATCCTGTTACCGCGAAGCGTAACTTTAAGTCCTATAGGCATTCCTTCACGCAACTTAAAGTTAGAAATAGATTTTTTTGCGCGTCTAATTTGCGCAGCCTGCCCGCAAATAAGAGTTAAATCTTCCTTGCATCGTTCCAAAACTGCAATGTTGTCCTTAGCTTCGTTTACGCCCATGCTTACAACTAATTTTGCAAGGCGGGGAAGCCCCATAGGAGATTTTATATTGAACTCTTTGCTCATTGCAGGAGCAATTTTTTCTTTGTAACTAACTTTCAATCTGGGTTCGTACTTATCTTTTTTTTGCTGTGTCATTTTTCAAATCCTGAAATTAAATTATATCTCCGTTGCATTTCTTGCAAATTCTTACTTTTTCTCCGGTTTCAAGTTTTTTAATCTGCGCTTTGGTAGGTTTATCGCATTTGGTGCAAATCAGTGCGACATTGGAAACGTCTATCGGAGATTCTTGTTTATTTATTCCACCCGGGTTATTTTGAGTTGGACGGGCATGTTTAAATACCATGTTTATTCCTGATACCGAAACCTTTTTTTTATCTACCAAAACTTTAAGCACTTCTCCCGTTTTACCTCTATCTTTACCTGCTAAAATTAAGACCTTATCTTTTTTTCTTATATGCAACATAATTGCTCCCAAAAATTAAGTTCCAATTACAATACTTCCGGCGCTAATGAAATAATTTTCAAAAAGTTCTTTTCGCGCAATTCTCTAGCCACAGGACCAAACACCCGCGTGCCACGCGGCTCGTTGTTATCATCAATAATACAAACCGCATTTTCATCAAATTTAATGTACGACCCGTCATCTCTGCGGGTATTTTGTTTTTGCCGTACCACCACTCCTCTTACTATCTCACCCTTTTTAATAGGAGAAGTCGGCAATGCATCCTTAACGGAACAAACAACAACGTCTCCCAATCGTGCATAACGGCGGTGACTGTCACCTCTCACTTTAAAACAGTGAACCCTCCTAGCCCCGGAGTTGTCTGCAACATTAAGCATTGTCCTTAGTTGTATCATGTTAATCTCCAAAAAAATTAATAATTACCCTTCTGTTTTACTTACCACTTTAACGACTCTCCATCTTTTTAACTTAGAAAGAGGTCTAGTACTTATGATTTCAACAACATCTCCCTTGCGGGATTGGTTATTTTCATCATGAGCGTAAAACCGACTGTTTCGTTTTAAAACTTTTTCGTAAAGTCTATGTCTAACTTTTCGCACGACATTTACTACTCTTGTCTTACTCATTTTGTCTGAAACTACTGTACCTTGCAAAGTCTTTTTATTTTTTGTTTGAGCTGTCTTCATTTACCGCCTCTTTTTGTCTGATAAAAGTTTTAATTGTCGCAATCCTGTGTCTGATAATTCTAAGTTCAACAGGATTTGGCAAAGAACCTGAAGCTTTTTTAAATTTAAGGCCAAACATCTTTTCTTTAGATGACCTAAGTTCAGATTTTAATTCTTCAATTGAATTTTTTTTAAGAGATTCTCTTTCTTTAATTTTCATATTTAAACCCTTATAGCTTGGCAATTTGCTAACATCCGCCTTCGCCGCGTACTACCAAACGGACGCTTATCGGCAATTTTGCTGACACCAGTTTTGTAACGCGTTTTGCATCCGGCAAAGATATTCCTTCCATTTCAAATAAAATCCTGCCCGGCTCAACTACGCTTACCCAATGGTCGGGAGCGCCTTTACCCTTACCCATTCGGGTTTCGGCCGGTTTTTTTGTAATAACTTTATCGGGAAAAATCCGTATCCAAACTTTGCCCTGTTTTTTAATAAAACGTGTTAGCGTAATACGCGCAGATTCTATTTGTCGGGCGGTAATCCATCTGGGCGCCAAAGCTTTTATGCCGTAGTCGCCAAATGCCACTTTAGTCCCGCGTTTAGCTATGCGTTTTATTTTGGGCTTAGTCTGAGTTTTTCTGTGTTTTACTCTCTTTGGCATTAACATCTTAAATGTTCTCCTTGCAAAAATTCGTTAAAAACTTTAACTTTCTTTTTCTTTATCTTCCTTATCGGATTTTTCGGCGGATATTACTTTATCCGATTTTAAATCTGCACTTTTTAGTTTTGCCGCGCTCTCTTTTTTGTCTTTTTTTACGGGCTTGGTTTTTTGCACCTTGGCTTTTGGCTGTTCCAAAACTTTTTCTAACGGCTTTTCAGATACTTTATCTTTTGCATCAGCGGACTTTATCTTTTGTTCTTCACCGCCAATTTTCGTTTCGCCTTTTTTTCTAAGCCTTGAAAGTATTTCTTTTGGAGATTCAGCAAAATAATGTTTTTTATCAATCCACACCTTTACGCCTATTTTTCCGCTGACAGTGTTTGCTTCCGCAAAACCATAGTCAATATCGGCACAAAGAGTATGCAAAGGAACTCTTCCTTCCATTTTCCATTCTGTACGGGCAATTTCGTTTCCACCAAGTCTGCCTGAAACCATTATTTTTATTCCCAACGCTTTAGAAGCCATTGCTCTATCTATAGCCCGCCTAATAGCGCTTGCATAATGAGCTCTTTTTTCAAGTTGGAACGCAATTGCTTCGGCAACTAGCTGAGCATCTACTTCGGGCTGTTTTATTTCAATGACATTTACGAAAACTTTGCTGTCAACTATTTTTTCTATGCCTTTTTTGAGCGCCTCAATATCAACTCCCCTTTTACCTATAACCAATCCCGGACGAGCAGTATGTATATTGACTCTTAAAAAAGAACCCGCTCTTTCTATGCCTACCCAGCTTATAGCAGCTAAGGGAAATCTATCTTTTATCAAATTACGGATATGAAAATCTTCCCCTATGTATGCGGGCATATTGGCAAGCGAAAACCACCTTGACTGCCAATCCTGAATGTAGCCTAACCTTATTGATCTAGGATGTACTTTTTGACCCATTTAAATCTCCTTCCTATTATCTGATACTATAATTGTTAAATGACACATTTTACGTCTAAAAGGCATTGCTCTGCCTTGAGGACCTGGACGTATTCTTTGAAGATTGCGCATTGGCCCCCGATCGGCATAAGCCCGTTTAATCCATACTTCGTCGGGATTAAGCTTTTTGCCAAGCTTAATTGATAAATTGGCTGCGGCGGAATTTATAGTTTTCACTACAAGAGTAGTTGCTCCCTTTGATGCAGTTTGAGCTATATATTCTGCCATAGTAACGTTCTTTCCCCGCACCTCGTTTAATAACTGAGATACTTTCGTCTGTGAAATTCTTTGAAATTTGGCTTTAGCTAAAGCGTCCATAATAAACTCTCCAATGTTTTTACTTATTTTAAGGCCGTTGCTTCCTTAGTGTGAGATGCACCATGACCTCTAAAAGATCTTGTGAAAGCGAACTCACCAAGTTTATGTCCCACCATACGTTCCGATACGTAAACAGGTAAAAATTTTCTGCCGTTGTGAACTAAAAACGTATGTCCTACAAATTCGGGTACTATAGTAGAGGCCCTCGCCCATGTTTTAATGGATTTCTTTTCGCCTGATGCTTCCATTTTTTGAACTTTCTTGAGCAATTTTTCGTCTACATACGGTCCTTTCTTAGTTGATCTGCTCATAATTAAATTTTTCCTCCGCTAAATTTTTCCCTACTTGGACTTTTTGTTTTTACGTCTATCTTGAACTATCATCCAGTCTGTAAGTTTTTTAGATCTTGTTTTTAAACCTTTGGCCTGCTGACCCCATGGGGAACGCGGTATATTGCCGCCTTTTGAATGTCCTCTACCTCCGCCGTGAGGATGGTCAACTGCGTTCATTGCAGTACCTCTAACGGTGGGACGTTTTCCCTGATGTCTCATTCTTCCTGCATTACCGATTACAACAGTATTGTGTTCCACGTTGCCAACTTGACCTATAGTAGCCATACAGTTTACCGATACCAGTCTTATTTCACCGGAAGGCATTTTAATATGCGCATGCTTTCCTTCTTTGGCCATTAACTGAGCCTGTGTTCCCGCAGAGCGAACAAGCTTTGCGCCGTTTCCCGCAACAAGCTCCACCGCATGAACAAAAGTTCCGTCGGGAATTTTGTTTAAAGGCAAAGCGTTTCCCACTTTGATATCTGCGCCGGGTCCCGACATTAAGCTGTCTCCCACTTTAACCCCTACCGGGTGAGGAATATAACGCTTTTCCCCGTCAGCATAATTTAAAAGACAAATTCTGGAACTTCTATTGGGATCGTACTCAATTGAAGCAACACGGGCAGGAATGCCGTATTTTTCACGTTTAAAATCTATCTTCCGCCATAATCTTCTGTGTCCTCCTCCGATATGGCGTACCGATATTCTTCCGGTGTTATTTCTTCCGCCTGATTTTCTCAAACCAAAAACCAAACTTTTTTCAGGTTTCTTTTTGGTAATCTCGGAAAAATCTTCAATCGTTATAAATCTCCTAGACGGAGTATACGGCTTAAAACTCTTTGGATTAGGCATTGTTTACAATCCTCCTAAAACCCCAAACGCAATGCGATGTGAGGGTAAAAATAGTAAATATATTAAAAATAATGTTCATTTAAAATTTTCCTTATGTTTGAGCAATATCTATTTTGTTACCTGCTTTAAGCGTAACAATTGCTTTCTTCCAATCGGGTCTGT
Source organism: Elusimicrobiales bacterium (assembly GCA_035528195.1). GTDB lineage: Bacteria > Elusimicrobiota > Elusimicrobia > Elusimicrobiales > Elusimicrobiaceae > DATKZD01. The sequence continues at coordinate 2,202 of DATKZD010000122.1, read as the reverse complement.
ACCCTTGAAACTGTCCCATTCGGTGCAATTTTCCGGGTAAAATAAAAGTGCGCACCTTTGTTACTTTAACCTTAAAAAGTTTTTCAATAGCTTGTTTTATCTCGGACTTAGTTGCGCTTTTACAAACAGCAAAACTATAACGATTTTCTTTGTCCCTTATAGAAAGACTTTTTTCCGTAAGCATCGGCTTGACTATTATGTCGTATGTTTCCTTTTTCATTTACCTTGCTCCTTAACGGATGGCTCGGATAATTGTCCTACTGCATCTCGGGTAAAAATTATTTTGGTGCTGTTTAAGATATCGTAAGCATTTAAATTTTTAGGTAAAAAACATTTAAAACCCTTTATATTACGGCTTGCCATAGTAATTTTTTCGTCCCTGTTTAAAGTAACCAGCATTGGTTTTTTCCCTGCCTTTAATCCGGATAAAACAGCATCAAGTTTTTTTGTTTTGGACTCTTCCAACTCAAATTTATCAACGATTACTATGTTTCCCTCAATAAATTGCGCAGACAAAGCCTGTTTCAATGCCAATTGTTTTTTCTTTCTAGGCATATCTTTTGAAAAATCTCTAGGCTTTGGACCAAAAGCAACTCCGCCGCCTTTCCATAAAGGAGACCTGGTACTGCCGTGTCTTGCTCTGCCTGTACCTTTTTGTTTCCACGGTTTTTTTCCGCCTCCGGAAACTTCCGCACGAGTTTTTGTATTTGCACTGCCCTGTCTTTTGTTGGACATATACAAAGTTATAACTTCGTGTAATAGATATTTCTGCGGCTTGCGGTCAAAAACATTGTCAGGCAAATTACATTTGCCGACTTCCGCTCCCTGCATATTTAAAACTGTTGTTTCCATAATTTAAGTCCTCAAATTATTTTTTAACTTTTGCTTTTTTAGATTTTTTAGATACAACCTCTTTAAGTTTTCTTTTCTTTTTGGGTTTTGAGGTTTCCTGGACTGTTACTATCGTTCCTTTGGCGCCGGGTACGGAGCCGTTTAGGTAAATAAGATTTTTTTCTAAATCTATTTTTAACACTTCAACTTTAGCGACAGTAACCCGTCTGTGCCCCATATGGCCCGGCATTTTTTGACCGGGAATAACTCTTCCCAAGGAACGCTGTGATGCAATAGAACCCGGAGATCTTTCTTTGTCCGACGCTCCGTGGGAAGCGGGAAGACCTGAAAAATTGTGTCTTTTCATAACACCTGCAAATCCTTTTCCTTTGGTAATACCGACAATGTCTACGTAATCGCCTATATCAAATCTACCGTTTAAACGGACTGATTGCCCTACCTCAAATCCGTCGGTTTTTAAAACTCTGTATTCCTTCAAATGTCTCATGGGGTTCTGATTTATTTTTTTAAACTGACCAAGTAAAGGTTTGGTTAACTTTTTTTCCTCTATGTTTCCAAATCCCAAACACACCGCATTATATCCGTCTTTTTTTGAAGTTCTCAAATTTATAATCGGACAAGGTCCCGCTTCTATTACCGAGGCGGAATATAAATCGCCGTGAACATCAAAAATTTGAGTCATACCCAATTTTTTACCAATGATAACTCTAAATTCCAAAGGCGCCTCGCTTGGCTGATTGTCCTTTTTAGTTTCCTCAATGGGTTTAGAATCAACAACCTCAGTTTTAGGCGGAGCTTGTTTTTCGCTGTCTTTGTGCACGTTTGTATCTGTCATAATTAAACCTCTAAAAAATTTCCTACATCTTTATTGCAACATCAACTCCTGCAGGTAAATCCAGTTTCATTAATTCATCTACGGTTTTTGCCGTAGGGCCTTTAAGGTCAATAAGTCTTTTATGGATACGCATCTCAAACTGTTCGCGTGATTTTTTATCGGCATGCGGCGAACGCAACACCGTATATTTTTTTATTTTAGTGGGCAAAAGTACCGGTCCTGCAATTATTGCGCCCGTTCTTTTAGCTGCGTCCATTATTCGTGCTACACTTTGATCAAGCATTCTGTGGTCGTAGGAACGCAGTTTAATTCTTATTCTTTCCTGGGCTTCAACTTTAGCAGCTTCTTTTTTATCAGCGGAAACTTTTTTATCTTTATCCATAAATTTACTCCGTAATTTCAGTTACAACACCTGCTCCGACTGTATGGCCGCCTTCTCTTATTGCAAACCTCAGTCCTTTTTCCATTGCTACAGGTGTTATTAATTCTACGTCTATTGTTGTATTGTCTCCTGG
>DATKZD010000121.1:0-6654 GCA_035528195.1 Elusimicrobiales bacterium | reverse complement strand
TCTCGTTGAGCGGGCAAAAGTTTATGGCAACTATTACGGCGTGCCTAAAACGGAACTTGATAAGGGTATCAAGCACGGCAAAATTCCCGTTTTGGTTATAGACGTACAAGGTGCTAAAACCGTAAAAAAACTTTACCCAACATCTGTTTTGGTTTTTCTTATGCCTCCAAGTTTTAAGGAACTAAAAAAACGTCTTACTTGCAGGAAAGATAATTCCAAAGATACGGCAAAACGTCTTAAAATTGCAAAAAGCGAAATATCCAAAATTACAATGTACGATTATGTTGTGGTAAATGATAAAATTAAAAATGCACTACGTTTTTTAAAAGCTATCATTATCGCCGAACGGCTTAAAACCAAACGGCAAAAAGTCAAGTTTTCATAGAATAGTAAAAGGGAGAATAAGATGCCTAAAGAAGATGACAGTTCAAAAGAAATGGATTTGATAGGTAACCACAAAAGTTCCTACGATACGGTAGTGTTAAGTTCTACGTGGGCAAAACACTTAAAAAATAAAGATGAATTCCGCCATAAGCCGAATTCCGAAATTATTAAAGTTGCAATGGAAGAAGTGTGTTCGGGCAAAATTAAACGAAAAGAAATTTTGGCAGTAATACAAGAAGTTAGATCTCCCAGAAGATATAGCGAAAAACCTAGAGATAGGGAAGAAAAAAAATAAATACGCGAAAGTTTAGACTAAATGCCAAGAGACGATATTAAAACCCTTGTTTCGGATTTAAAAAACCATTTAAAAGGCCGTGATGAAGTTGACTTGTTGTATAGCGTCTCTTCATTCGGTACTTCGTCCTCGCAAAAAAAACCTGTAAAAAAACCTGTATCAGTAAAAAAAGTTTTACCCAACAATAAAAACATAGAAAGTGTTTTGTCTTCGCCCCAGAAAACCTGTGCCCAAAACTCCGAAGAAAATTCTCCTGATAATCTTGAAGAACTCAAAAAAATAGTTTCTAATTGTAAAAAATGTAATCTTGGCAATTCGCGCCTTAATGCGGTTTTTGGCGTGGGCAGTCCTAATGCAAAAATTATGTTTGTAGGCGAAGGCCCGGGTTTTGACGAAGACCACAAAGGGGAACCTTTCGTGGGTAGAGCAGGAAAACTTTTAGATAAAATTCTACTTGCAATGGGACTTAAAAGGGAAGATGTATACATTGCAAACATAGTTAAATGCCATCCTATGGTTAACGCTGAAAACCCTGAGGCAAGAGGCAACGACCGCCCCCCGAATCCCGATGAGTTTGAACAATGCATTCCTTATTTAGAAAAACAAATTTCTATAATCCAGCCCGACTTTGTTGTTTGCTTGGGAGCAGTATCAGCTAAAGTTATATTAGGTGTTAAAAGTTCGCTTACATCACTTAGGGAAGTATTTCACGATTATCCAAAACGGCTGGCAGGCGTTGATAAAAATATCAAAGTACTTGTTACTTATCACCCCGCTGCGTTGCTTAGAAACCCCAACTGGAAAGTTCCCGCATGGGCTGATATGAAGATGCTTATGAAAGCCCTAAATATCCCACTGCAGAAATAAAATAATAAAACAATAAAATAAAAAACTAAAAAAACCTTCTATATTCCCCCCTTTTATCCCCCCTTAAATCCTTCGATTTGGTTCGATTTGGTTCGACTTCACTCACCACAAGTCACTCAGGGCAGGCAAGAGGGGGCTATAAGGAGTCAAGGGGGGATTATAGGGAGTTAAGAAAGGGGAATTATGATAGGCTAGGAACACTAAACAATTTTTTTGATATTGGAGAGTTTTATTTTTCGCTGTCTTAAAATAACGGGGGTTTTACCGCGTAAGTCTACAACGTCAGATTCAGCACCTTTTAAATTTCCATCCGTTAAAATATAATCCACCTTGCCGTTAAACTTTTTTATTGCATCAGACGCCTTTGTTACGGCGGGCTTTGCGGATAAATTAGCGCTTGTAGAGGCAATGGGAACTCCCGCACACTTAATCCATTGCAAAAGTTTTTTGTGGTCGGCAATACGCAAGGCAAGTCCCTGTTGCAAATTAAAACCGAATTTAGGTTTGGGGTTTAACACCAAAGTTAAAGCGCCGGGTAAAAACTTTTTTGCCAGCTTTTGCGCAAATTTATTCCATATCACAAATTTTTTAGCCATCGTTACAGAAGACACGAGCAAAGGCAAAGGTTTTGATACGGGACGTTTTTTTAATTTGTAAATTTTTAAAACGCTTTTTTTATTAAAAGCATTTGTCCCTATCCCGTAGACGGTGTCGGTTGCAAAAACGGCAACAGCGCCTTTTCTAACGGCAAGGGCGGACTTTTTAAACAGTTTTTTATCTTCGTTTATATCAAAAATTATGGTTTTCATAGTTATGTATCAGAAAATTTATGTTTTCTACTTAAATGTCGCCTTCTTTAATTTATAAGTTAGATAATTTGATGACGAAAAAAACTACTATTGTTTTTTCAAATCCCCCCTCCCCCCCTTTGACAAGGGGGAGTTATAGGAGGCAAGGGGAGAGGAGTTTTCTTTTCCCTTTTGTTTGCCTGTTAAATTTAAAACTACAACAATCTCGCCCTTTATTTTAGGACGTAAAGAAAGTTCATCGTAAACTTTTCCGATGGTTCCCTTTATCCACTCTTCGTATACTTTAGTAAGTTCGCGCGCAACTGTAACCTGCAGGTCAGCAGGAAAATTTTCCGATATAATTTTTAGAAGTTTAACTATTCTGTGTGGGGATTCAAATATAATAACGGGTTTTTTTAGCTCAAGGGCGTTTTTAACGGATTTAATTATTTTTGTTTCCGTTCTGGGTAAAAATCCTAAAAAAACAAAACTTCCCCCGCCAAAACCTGACCCCGCCAAAGCGCAAGTTACCGCACTTGCACCCGCAAGCGAGACTATTTTAATGCCCGACTCTGATGCTTTGCTTACAATTTTGTATCCGGGATCGGATACGCACGGAGTACCGCCATCGGAAACCAAAGCCAGTTTTTTTCCGTTTTTTAAAAGTTCCAAAACCGAGTCAACGGATTTTTGGTTGTGTTCGTTATAGCGTATCAATGAAGTTTTAATGCCTAAATGATTTAAAAGTTTTCTCGTTTTACGGGTATCTTCGCATAAAATAAAATCTACAAGCCCGAGCGTTTCAACAGCCCTGCGAGTAATATCCTGCAAATTTCCTATTGGCGTGGGTACGATAAAAAGCATTATTTTTCAGTACTTGTGTTATTTTGTTTTTTGTGGTTTTCTATTTCCAATGAGATAAAAATATCCGTTATGTTGGGGTCAAACTGGGTTCCCTTACCCTTTTCCAACTCACTAATTGCAGTTTCATAATTTAGCGCTTTGCGGTAAGGCCTATCTGAACGCATTGCGTCCCAACTATCTATAATGGAAATTATTCTAGCTCCCAACGGAATTTTTTCTCCCTCAAGACCGTAAGGATATCCTTTACCGTTATACCACTCCTGATGGTAAAGCACCATTTTGGCAACATCGGATAAAAAACTTACCGGGAGAAGTATTTTATAACCTATTTCCGGATGTTTTTTTACTTCATCAAATTCTTGTTCCGTCAGCCGACCGGGCTTGAGTAAAATATTTTCAGGAACTCCCAACTTACCTATATCGTGAAGCAATGCGGCATACTGCACCTGCACCACTTCCTTTTCGGAAAAGTTTAAAATATGTGAAATTCGCTCCGCTTTTATTTTTGCCCGTCCGGCATGGTCGTGAGTGTAGTGATCCTTTGCATCCAGAGCGCGCGAAAGGGTTTCTACCATTTCAAAATTGCGGGAAGTTAAAGTATCAAATAGACTCATACTTTCGATTGTCATTGCGGCTTTTCCCGCCAAAACCAACAGCATATTTTTTGTGTAATTATCCGATATTATACGGAAATCTTGCGAATGAATATTTATTACACCCAGTACCTCATTTTTTGTTTTTATGGGAACGCAAATCAAAGGGAGCGTTTGCCCCGTTATACCCAAGTGATTTATGTAGTAGGGATTATCTTTAGGATTTTCCACAACTATGATTTCTCCCGATTCCAAAACCATCCCGCCTATTCCTACACCCGGCGACATTTTAATCTGTTCCGGTAAGCCCGACATTGCTCCCGTTGAGGCGAGTATTTTTAATTTCTTGACATTTTTGTCGTATATCATCACAGAAGCATGGCAGGAGTTAAGCAGTTTGCAACAACTGTTGAGCAATGTTTCGCAAAGTGTCTGAAGGCTGTTTGACGAAGAATAAGTGCTGATATCATTGATGTTAATGAGACTTGCAAGCAAAGTATCAAGTCTGTCTAAAGGCGAATAATCGTTTGAAGACATAGGTTTCCTTTTAGAGCATTGTGTCGGCAGGATACACTTTTACGCAAAACCAAATATGCGGTTTTTTACCAACACAGCCTTATTACTATTATATAAAAACACGAACAATTCGCTAGGGCTTTTTAATTTGACGCACCCAAAAATATGCCTTGCCCTATTTTTACGACCGCCTATTTAATATAATGACCTCGTAGTATTATAACGATGCCAACCGAATTAAATAAGGCGTTCTGCAATAAAATTCTGCAATGGCAATGGAGAAAAAAATGCCCAAGCTGAAAATAAAAAAATCAAAGTATCTTAAAGAGACAATTTCACATATTGATATAAAGAAGCATAATGCGGTGAGTTTTGTTGAAGATATGTCTAAAATGGCTTTTTCCGCAAGGGAAACTGCAAGAGCGGCACAAATATACGATATGATGCTCAAAGACAAAAAATGTTCCGTAATACTGTGTCTTGCCGGCTCTTTGTTTTCTGCAGGACTAAAAAAAGTAGTGGTAGACATGATTAAAAACAATATGGTTGACGCAATAGTATCTACGGGCGCAATAATAGTAGACCAGGACTTTTTTGAAGGACTCGGATTTAAACATTACAAAGGCACGCAATACAACATTGACGATAACGAACTCAGAGAACTGGCAATAGACCGCATTTACGATACCTTTATTGACGAAGAGCAGTTAAAAGTTTGCGACGAAACAATATGTAAAATGGCAGACTCTATGCCGAAAAAACCCTATTCTTCGCGCGAGTTTATCCGCGAAATGGGCAAATATCTTTCCAAGCATGCTAAAAATAAAGACAGTGTTGTATTACAGGCATATAAAAAAGGCGTTCCTATTTTCGTGCCGGCTTTTTCGGACTCCTCTGCGGGATTGGGACTTGCGCTTCATCAGTGGAAAAACCCGAAATCACATATTGCAATAGATAGCGTAAAAGATTTTGTGGAACTTATTAAAGTAAAAGTGAAAGCTGGAGAAACGGGGATATTTATGATAGGCGGCGGAGTGCCTAAAAATTTCACCCAAGACGTTGTAATAGGAGCGGAAATCGTAGGCAAACCAGCGCCAATGCACAAGTATGCCGTACAGGTTACGGTTGCTGATGTACGTGACGGAGCATTATCAAGCTCAACATTAAAAGAAGCAAGTTCGTGGGGTAAAGTTGAAACTACTTACGAACAAATGGTCTACAGTGAAGCCACTATGGCCGTTCCTTTGATAGTATCTTATGCTTACCACAAAAAAGCGTGGAAAAACCGAAAACCTAAAAATTACGCTAAACTTTTAGATAAAGAGAAATAAATTTTTTTGGAGTTATAATGGCTAAAACAAACGTTGTAGATTATAAAAATTTTGCGATTAAATACCGTCCCGAAAAATTTGAAGATGTGGTGGGGCAGGATACCATTACCAAAACAATACAAAACTCGCTAAAACTCGGACGTATACCGCATGCATATTTTTTATATGGTCTTCGCGGATGCGGAAAAACAACCGTTGCAAGAATATTTGCAAAAGCATTAAATTGTACGGGTAATAAAAATACAAAACCCACTCCCAGCCCATGCGGAAAATGTCCGCAATGCGTGGAGATAGCGCAAGGAAGCGACATAGACGTAATGGAAATTGACGCCGCAAGCAACACTCAGGTAGATAAAGTACGCGAGGTTATAATAGACACCGTTTCTCTTGCGCCTTCCAGAAACCGATATAAAGTTTTTATTTTAGACGAAGTTCATATGCTTTCGGCAGGTTCGTTTAATGCACTTTTAAAAACAATTGAAGAGCCCCCCGCACACGTTGTATTCGTACTTGCCACAACCGAAAGGCATAAAGTTCCCGCCACCATAATATCCAGATGCCAAAGCTTTAGGTTTAGGCCGATATCGGATAAAGACACAACTGCTCATTTGGAAAAAATATCAAAATTGGAAAAACTTGATATTGAAACCAACGCAATAAAAGCCATAGCACGCTCTTCTGGCGGAGCATTAAGAGACGCTATTACGCTTTTAGACAGAACTATTTCTTATGCACAGGGTAAAATTTCATCCGAAACAGTTGGCCAAATGCTGGGTTCTATGCCGTTTGAAATCATAGAAGACGGAATCTGCGCAATAGCAGACAAAGATACTCAAAAACTGCATTTAGTTTTTGAAAAAATGAATACCGAAGGCTACGACGTACAAAGTTTTTTGAAAGATTTAAGATTTTATTTTACCGACCTGTTTTATTATGCGTTAAAACTGGGTGATACTCCCTTTAAAAACGCCGAAGAAATAATAAAAAAAATTACCCCCGGTCAAATAGCGGTAATT
>DATKZD010000120.1:0-3621 GCA_035528195.1 Elusimicrobiales bacterium | reverse complement strand
AACATCTTTTATGAGTTGGTTTAGATTTGTTTCAAAACGTATGTCGCGGTTGGTTAAAATTCCGATGAGTTTATCTTTTTTGACTATGGGAAGGCCGGAAATATCATTTTCTTTCATAACTGCAACTGCGGATTTTAATTTTTCTTCCGGGCCCATAGTTATCGGACGCACAATCATACCCGCCTGATATCTTTTAACCAGTTCCACTTCGTGTGCCTGACGTTCTATGGACATATTTTTGTGTATGATGCCTATTCCGCCCTCGCTTGCAATTGCAATGGCAAGTTTATGCTCCGTTACGGTATCCATTGCAGCGCTTATAAGCGGAATGTTTAAATTAATTTTATTGGTAAGTTTTGTTTTGACCGAAACTTCTTTCGGCAAGACGTGCGATTTTTGCGGAAGTAGTAAAACATCATCAAAGGTAAGACCTTCGGGAAAATTAACGCTCATAATTTTTACCCCTTTTGCGGAAACTGTTTTTACACTTGGGCTTTCCGCTCAATTTTCTTATGATATCAAAATTAAAGGCACGTTGGAAATGAGCGAATGGATAATACGAGTTTAAATACTCTTTGACAGAATTATCAAATCCCCCCTCCCCCCCTTTATCAAGGGGGAGTTCCGTTAACCATTTTTAATGAAACAAGAAAGTAAAGTATTTTTTATTTGTTATTTTACTTTTAGTTTCTTATCTCCCCCTTGATAAATTCACTATCTTTCTCCCCCTTGATAAAGGGGGGGAGGGGGGATTAAATCAAAAAAAGAAAATACAGGGGGGTATTAAAAAAATCCAGTTTAACGACGGTCAAAGTACGGAGTTTTTTAAACTGGTATAATGTGTATGTATGAAAGTTCTATCCGACACTTTTTCTTCTTTAAAAAATAAAACCTTCCGCATTTATTTTGTAGGACTTTTTTCGTCTTATTTGGGATACTCCATACAAAGTACGGTATTGGGCTGGCTTGCATACAGACTTACGGGCTCTTCTGTTTTACTCGGGTTTGTGGGATTTTCTATACAATTGCCCCTTTTGGTTTTAGGGCTTTTTGGCGGAGTAATTGCCGATAGAGTTGATAAGAGAAAAGCATTGATACTAACTCAGGGGCTTACTGCCCTGCAGGCTTTTTTACTCGGGATTTTAACAATCACAGGACTTATACAGATATGGCAAATTTTGGTTTTATCACTAATTTGGGGAACGATAACAGCATTTACAATTCCGACAAGACATTCATTTACTTTTGATTTAGTAGGCAAAAAAGATTTATCCAATGCTTTGGCATTAAATACTTCAATATCTCACATATCCAGGATACTAGGGCCCGGCATTGCAGGTTTTATGGTAGGATATTTTTCCGAAGGGCCGTGTTTTTTAATTAACTCAATACTTGTAATGATGCTTGTATTTGTCCTGTTTAAAATAAATGTAAAAAGCACTCATCGGGAAGAAAAACATCTACCCATTTTACAGTCTTTAAAATCCGGTCTAAACTATGCGTGGAAAAATTCATTTCTCAGATATCCGCTACTACTGCTACTTATGGTAAGTTTGGTAGTAATGCCTACAATGGTATTAATGCCTATTGTCGTTAAAAAAATATTTCAAGGTGATGCCCAAACGCTGGGTATTTTACTGTCTTGCTTTGGGGCAGGATCGCTTGTCGGTTCGCTTTTTCTTGCCGCGCGTAAAGAAAAAAAAGGACTTACCCTTACAATTGCCATTGCAGGATTAATATATGGTTTAAGTCTGACCGCTTTTGCTCTATCAAAAAATTTGTTTTTATCATGCTTTTTGCTGGCTTTGGCGGGTGCGGGAATGTCGTACCAGGCGGTAGGTATAAATATAACACTTCAGACTTTTACTGCAAATAATATGCGCGGACGGATTATGAGTCTATATATGATTACCTTTGTAGGCCTTGCGCCTTTTGGCAGTATAATACTCGGTAAACTCGCCGACGTTGTAGGTATTGCCTCTACCATGCTTATATGCGGCATACTCATTACGCTTTCAGCTACATGGTTTTTCTCTAAAATTTCTCTTATTAAAATAAGCGCTTACCGAATATTCATTAAGGAAAGAAAAGCTAGCCGTAGTGAAGGCATAGAACCTATTCTTTAATTTCTCCCGCTCCACCCCGTAACGTTTTAAGGTTTTAGAAAATTTGCGCATATTCCGTAGTGACAAGTCGCAACTTGCCCCTACATGATTGTAAAATTACTTATTTCGTTTTTTTGCTTACCAGCCATGAGAGGTATGATTGCATAAAGGAATCTAAATTTCCGTCAACAACTCCAGAAACGTCGGAGGTTTCAAAACCCGTTCTCATATCTTTTACCATTTGATACGGCATATAAACGTAAGAACGTATTTGATGCCCCCAGCCTATTTCACCTTTTTCGCCATAGTGTTTTTCCATCTCCGAACGTTTTTTATCCATTTCTATTTCATAAAGTTTCGCTTTAAGCATTTTTACGGCGGTAACACGGTTTTGATGTTGCGAACGTTCCTGCTGGCATTGCACTATCGTACCCGTGGGGACGTGAGTTATTCTAACGGCGGTTTCAACTTTGTTTACGTTTTGCCCGCCGGCGCCGCCGGCGCGGTAGGTATCCAGTTTCAAATCGCTATCGGATATATCTATGTCTATTTCTTCTTCTATGTCGGCCAATACATCACAGGACGCAAAAGAAGTATGACGTCTTTTATTGGAATCAAAAGGAGAAATTCTAACTAGCCGATGCACTCCCGTTTCGCTTTTTAAATAACCGTAGGCGTATTGCCCTTCAATAAAAACGGTAACGTTTTTTATACCCGCTTCTTCGCCACGCAAAATATCGGTAACGGTAAATTTAAGACCGTGGCTATCCGCCCAGCGGTTATACATACGCAGTAGTATTTGCGCCCAGTCGCAGGCTTCGGTTCCACCGGCGCCTGCGTGTATATTTAAAATGGCACTTAATTTATCATGCGGATGTGAAAGTTTAAGCTTAAAATCTATGTCTGCGATTTTCTTTTCAACACTTATTATATTTTTTGATATTTCTAAAAGCTCTTTTTTATCCGAAGCTTCTTTGGCAAGTTCCAAAAGCGTTTTTATGTCGGCAATTTCTTTGCAAATAGCGGTAAAATTTTCAACCGATTTTTTTAAGTCGTTTAGTTCTTTTAGTTTTTTCTGCGCTTTTGCCCTGTTAGACCAAAAGTCATCTGCGGTAGTTTCTTTTTCTTTACCCGCAATAAGCTTTTTTTTATTTTCAACGCCGATAAGCGCATTCAACGATTTTAATTTATCCGTAAGTTTTTTTAATTTGTCCGAAACTTCACTAAATTCCAATTCTTCCATAAGCTATTTTACCACTTTTTAAATATTAGAAATGTGAGCATGCCCATACACAAAAATATAAACGCATTACCGTAGTTGGTATAGAAAGTTTTACGGGGATTTGCAGACAGTTTAACGTCTACAGTTAAAATAGTTTTTTCGTTTAATGCGGTTGCTGATTTTATTTTACCAAACTCATCAATGTAGGCACTTATTCCCGTATTGGCGCATCTAATTAAAGGACGTTTAGTTTCAACCGCTCTAAAAACAGCCGCAACGAAATGCTGGTAAGGC
>DATKZD010000119.1:0-6057 GCA_035528195.1 Elusimicrobiales bacterium | reverse complement strand
TATTTTAAAACATAAAAAAAGCAGGGGTTTTATTCCCCTGCTTTTTTTGTTTTAAAGCGCTTAAAACTTATCCAAACGTTATCGTAAACGACAGCCCTATGCTGCTCATAACCAAATTATATTCGTTAACGTTGTACAATGTCGTGTAAGTGGCGTCGGGAAACCATATTTGACTTATTGCACTATCCCACACAAAAGCCCTGTATGCAAGACGCGCAGTAATATTTTCCAAAAAAGCATATGTGAAGCCCAATTCTATTTCCGCCATTTTTTGTACGTCAAATACGTGGAACTGACCGAAATTTGCCACTATATTGCCACCGTCATCAATTTGAAATGTAGATGTATTGGTATTGCCTACCAATATGGCAATTGCTGCTGCGGTGTAAAATCCAAGCTTCTTATCAGGGTCGGTTTTTACAGTAAGACCTATTTTAGGTCCGTACATTTCGGAACTAAAACTTTTATCAACGTCTACGGCAAGGTTTCCGCGGTCGTAGAGGACATTTAGGGTATTTTCTAAATTAGTGTAACGCAAACCTACTAGCATTTCAAAAAGCCATTTTGAGGTTTTTACGACAGGAAATGTATAATCTACGTCAAACATAGTCAATCTAAACTCGTTGGACGCCCAAACCCTATCAAAATCAAATCCGCCATAGAACGGAGCTATATGCAAATCCCATAATTCCAGTGAACCGACTCCCAAGTCATAATACAAGCCGGGTTCTCTTTTATGTTCTACAAAGGAAACGGTTAATCTGCTTTCATCCGAGAAAATGTAACCGCCGCTTACCTCTAAGCTGGTTTTATAATCATTTTCCAACGAAATCACATCACCAATGGTTTCTTGCAAATCAGGATCCCTAAAAGCAACTCTTAAATCCATACCATCTACCCGCGTAAATGACACTCCGGGTTCAATAAACCACTTTCCCCCCTGAGTAAACACGCTTGTAGCAGCTACTGCCATTAAAACTGCCATTGCTACGAAACTTTTCATTTTCATCTTTATACTCCCCTTTTGTGAATTTATATTGCTACTCCAACAAACTTGTCCTAATTTCTCATTACAATATAAGAAGTTTACAATATTATCAAAGCAAATGTCACTTTTTTAACCATCATCAAAAAAATCTCCGCCCCGAGTATGCGTTGATAATACTTCTAAATTTTAAACATTCCTTTTTCGTATATGATGATTTTTTTACCGTTTTTAAGTTTTGCTTTAACTGTCTTATTTTCTTTGTTAAACATATCCGTATGAATTGCGGAAGTATTAAATCCCAGCTTCTTTTTTAAAGATAGGGTAAGGTTTTTAGGATCTCCATCAAAGGAATCATCAAAACTTTTACCCACCGCTATATGGAAACTACCGTGTTTACCGCCGTAATTTTCGTCAAAAAGTGTGTTTGCCATAAAACGGTCTATTTTAGAAAAACGCTTATCTACAAGCGCAAATTCCCCGATACGGCTTGCGCCCGCATCCGTGTTTAGCATCTTTTTGATAAAGTTTACGTTTAAAGATGCCGACGCTTTTATAACTTTGCCTTTTTCAAAAACAAGCTTTATATTTTTGGCTAAATTTCCTGATTGGTACAAGGGAATATCGGCAAAAAAAGTTCCGCGTGTGTGTCTATAGTCAGGACAGGTAAATATCTCAAAGGAAGGAATGTTGCATCCTGCCCCGGAAATAAATTTTCTTTTCTCGCCAACGGTAACTTCAAAATCCAACGATTTACTTTCTACATGCATGGTATCTATGGCAAGGGAATTGAGCCACTTTTTTATTTTACCCAAGTTTTTAAATACTTCTTCCCATTTTTTTATCGGATTTTTTTCGTTTAAAAAACATGCCTTTATTATCTGCCCTGCATATTCTTTTACAGACATTCCCGCAGCTTTACTAAGCGCTCCCGTGGGATAAGAACACAATGTCCAGTTAAATTTTCCCTCGGATTCTCTTTTGTCTAATATATCCTTTATCTTTTTAAAGGCAATGGCTTTGGAACTTATTTTTTTGCTGTCAATGTTTTTAAGATGAGTCAAAGACGACGGCGCTTTTATAGATATGTAGCCGTTTAAAGTTTCAAATAATTCTTTTTCCCCTGCGGGAATAAATTTTATTTGTCTATCATCAGCGATAGAAAAATAATCTTTTTCTATTTCCGCTATCGGGTCGGATTTTAGCATCACATTAATTTTCTTTTTTAAAAGTTTTCTGTGTATAACGGTGGTTAAGGATAATTCTTCGGCAGGATATCTAATCATCACATTTTCGTAAGGTTTTAGTTTTTTATTGGGACGTTGGGTTTCCAACGCATATATTAAAACGTCTGCATATTTTTCTAATTGTTGTTTGGTAAACGACATAACTACCCCTTTTAATTCTATTTTTTCCACTTCGGTTTTATGTTTCTTTGAGTCGTTATATTCTATCCCTATTTTTATTTTAGTAAATTATAGTTTTTTAAACTGTCATTACCTAACTAAGCGTTATGCTAAATTTTTTAAATCCCCCCTCCCCCCTTTGACAAGGGGGAGAGCAAAAACTTTCTCTTTTCTAAAGAGGTGAGATGAAAGTAGGGGGTTGAAAAGGGGGAATTATATTTTTTAATGCTTAAAATGTCTAATTCCTGCGCATACCATAGCCAACCCCAACCTGTTGCAGGTTTTTATTACTTCCATGTCTTTTATAGAACCGCCCGGTTGTATTACGGCGGATACTCCCAGTTTTTTGGCTTCCACTACGGCATCATCAAACGGGAAAAAAGCGTCTGAACCCATAACAAGCATTTTTGGTTTTGGGTTTTTTTCAAGATATGCTTTGTATTTTAGTCCCGCCATTTTAACTGCATCAACCCTAGACATTTGCCCGGCGCCTATAGCCACTGTTGCATTTGCGGAAGTTAAAACTATTGCGTTGGATTTAACGTGCTTGCATACTTTGTATGCAAAAAGCATTGCCTTTTTTTCTTTTGCAGTAGGTTTCTTTTTGGTTACGATGCGGAAATTTTTTATAAGTTTATCATCGGGAGTGGAAACTAAAACTTCTGTACCAGCGGAACGGATTTGCAGACTTTTTTCAAGACGGATTTCTTTCTCCAAAATCCGCAGGTTTTTCTTTTTACTTAAAAGTTTCAATGCCTTTTTATCGTATTGGGGTGCTATTACAACTTCTACGAAATACCCGGATAAAGTTTTTGCTATTTCATAAGTCATTTTACGGTTTAGGGCAATTATGCCGCCAAAAGCAGATAACGGATCGCATTTCCATGCAATTATAAAAGCGGAATTTATATTTGTGCTTTGCGCTACGCCGCATGGCGTTAAGTGCTTTACTATTGCAACTGCAGGTTCGCCGAATTCGCAAACCGTTTGAAAGGCGCAATCTACATCAAGTAAATTATTGTACGAAAGTTCTTTACCATGGAGTTTTTTAAACGAAAGATGCTTATCTTTGGAATATAAAGCGGCTTTTTGATGGGGATTTTCTCCGTACCTTAAATCAAGCAATTTATTTAAACACAAATTCATTTTCTGCGGAAACTCATTTCCCGAACGTTTGGAAAAAGTATTGAAAATTTCACTGTCGTAATCCGCTGTGTGAGCAAATGCCTTAACTGCAAGTGATTTTCTTGTATCGGGTGAAGTATTTCCTTTGGATTTTATTTCGCCCGCAACACTTTCGTAGTCGCAGGGGTTTGATACTACGGTTACAAATCTAAAGTTTTTGGCGGCCGCTCTAAGTAGAGTAACCCCGCCTATATCAATTTGTTCTATCAGTTTTTTACTAAATACGCCTTTGGTTTTTTTTGCAGTTTCCCTAAACGGATAGAGATTTACCGCTACCAAATCTATCGGCTTATAATTAAGTTCCCCTATCTGCTTAACGTGGCTTTTATTTTCGCGGTCAAAAAGTATAGAAGCGTGTACGCAGGGGTGAAGCGTTTTTACCCTGCCCGAAATCATCTCGTTAAAACCCGTAAGAGTTTCAAGCGCAGTTACGCTTATACCGTTGGACGAAAGCAGTTTTGCCGTACCTGCAGTGGAAATTATCTCTATTCCAAGACTGCACAGTTTTTTTGCAAAATCAACTATGCCTGTTTTATCGGACACAGATATCAGGGCGGTCTTAATGTTTTTAAAAGATTTTTTATCGGGTAAAATTTTTACTTTACCATTTACGACTTTAAGTCTTCCGTCGCAAAAAACGCCTACTGCGTCAGGGTATAAAATATGTTCAAGTTTATGTATTTTTGCGCTAAGCGTAGCCAACGTATCCGAGGGCAGTATGGAAACTTCTTTTTGCAAAATTATAGGACCGTTATCGTATTTAGCATCAACAAAATGAACGGTAACACCGCTTACGCAAACTCCCTTTTGCAAAACTGCTTTATGTACTTTATCGCCGTAAAAACCTTTCCCTCCAAAAACAGGAAGCAATGCCGGATGAATATTCATTATTTTACCTGAAAAATTCTTGAGCAATTTATCGCCCACTTTAAGCATATACCCCGCTAAACATATTAAATCCGCTTTTTTATTACGGCATAGTTTAACTAAATGTTCGTCAAGCTTTTTACGGGACGAAAATTTTTTGGGATTTACGACTACCGATGGGATACGAAACTTTTTGGCACGCTCAAGCGCCCCCGCATTAGCACTATTTGAAATAAGTAAAACTATTTTACCGTTTATTGCACCTGCCTGACATTTTTGCGCCAATGCCTGAAAGTTAGTTCCCGAGCCCGATGCAAAAACAATAATTTTTTTCATTTTAAACGGCTCCACACAACGCTACTGTTTCCCTTTACCACACGGCCGATGACTTTAATACCGGGTAAAGTTTTAAGCGCAGTTACTACACTTTCAGGGCGCAGTATTATAACCATACCTATACCCATATTGAAAGTTCTATACATATCTTTGCAAGGTACCTTACCCCTATCTTGAATGGTTTTAAAAATGGCAGGCACTTTCCAGTAACCTCTACCCAGCTCAACCGATACTTTTTTAGGAAGTACACGCGGAATGTTTTCCAAAAGTCCGCCGCCTGTTATATGTGCAAGCCCCATAATTTTCTGCTTCTTTTTTTTGAGGGCGTTTTTTAGTTTCAAAATATCTTTAACATAAATTTTTGTGGGAGTTAGAAGCGTATGCGCATATTTTTTTAGATTTTTCCCAAGTACTTTTCTAACCAATGAAAATCCGTTGGAATGAACTCCGCTTGAAGGCAGTCCTAAAACAATATCGCCCTGCTTTATTTTACTTCCGTCAATTATCTCGTTGTTTTTTACAATGCCTACGGCAAAACCTGCAAGATCGTAATCGCCTTTTTTATAAAATCCCGGCATTTCGGCGGTTTCACCGCCTAAAAGACTCATATCCGACTGATTACAACCTGTAAGTATTCCTTTTATTATCTGTTTAGATGTTTTTAAATCCAGTTTGCCCATGGCATAATAATCTAAGAAAAAAAGCGGCTTTGCTCCGCATACGATTATATCGTTAGCGCACATTGCAACTAAATCAATTCCTATGGTATCGTGTTTATTTAGCATGAAGGCAATTTTTAATTTGGTACCTACGCCGTCTGTACCTGCAACAAGTTTATACCCTTTGATTTCTTGCGTAGCAAAAAGTCCGCCGAAACCACCCACAGCAGGGGATTTCTTTTTTATAAAGCCCGCAAATTTATTTCCCTTTACTATATCTACGCCCGATTTTTTGTATGTTGTGGTCATTTTAAATTTTCCTATTTAAAGCGGCATTTTCCATTAACGCCATTTACATATTTTTTATACCCCTCACCTGCAACGGGTCGCTCAGGGTAGACCCTCTTTCACAAGAGGGAGTTTTTTCTCTTTCCCCCCTTGATAAGGGGGGACTGAGGGGGGATTATTTTACGCCAACTTTTTAAGTCCTTTATTTTGGCGTTGTATTTTATCGGCGTCTTTTTTACGTAAGTCCGCAAGGCGTTTAGCTATGGTTTTATCTGCAACAGCTAAAATCTGAGCAGATAAAATAGCGGCATTTTTCCCGCCGTCTACCGCA
>DATKZD010000118.1:0-7954 GCA_035528195.1 Elusimicrobiales bacterium | reverse complement strand
GGAATCTTTATTATATGCTCCGCTCCACGAATACCAGTCGCCGTTAGGTTCTTGAGCCCAGCGAAGCAATATGGGCTTACCAAAATTTTTTGCCGACATTGCAAACTTGCTGATTAGATTGTCATATTTACCTGAAACAATATCAGGAAGTATTGATTTTTCTTTTTCTCGTTTTAGATACGGTTCCCAGGTAAGCATTAAAAGCGAACCCCGTTTTGCAATTTTAACTGCCCTTTTCCACGGAAAAGCGTCCCCCCACTTTATGTATATGCTCCTTATGCCAAACGTTCTCTTAAAAAGGTTTTTGTCTTCAGTTGCAACACCGGTTAAGCATTTGAGGTAATTCTTTTCAAAAAAAGTTTTTCTCCTCAAAAAAGAGTAATCCAAGTTAAAAAGAACAATCCCAACAAGCACGGCCCCGGCAATAATACTAACGCTTTCATTTAATTTTACCGACATAGTTGTAGTGGAAAATACTGCTCATTAAAAATAAATGGAGTCCCGCCCAAAACATATTTACACCAATCGCAAACGGGTTTGAATCAAATTTGTAAAGGCCCGCAACAATAGCTGCAAAGTTAAATAGAATAAGTATCGCAAACGGTAAGAGCTGCCAGGAATTTAGTCTTTTATTTTTTCCTTTAACCGTCTTTTGAAACTTTAATTTTCTTCCAAAAAGTCCAAATAATGCCGCTTTCATCAAGATGGGATAACTAACGTATCCTAAAATAAGTCCGTAGTATATTTGACGGACTTTATAGTAGCGATCGCGCATGGAGGTGTAAAAAATCATCAGCATCAGCACGAAATAAGGAATGAACGTTCCTATGTATACCTCCGGGTACATAAAATAGGAAGGGATACCAAATATCAAATATATTACGGGAGAAAGCATTAAAATAAAATATACCCATCCTATAAAATAAAAAGTACTTGCAAGAAAATACTCCCACCATTGCAGAGGCGAAAGTTTTCTTATTGCCGTAAAGAAGTGTTTGATAATTTTTCTAAACACCCCAATGCTTCCTGCTGCCCAGCGCGACTGTTGGCGGAAATAGGCATACAAAGTTTCAGGTGCCATTCCAAAAACGCAGGCGTGATTGTAGTAGACGGATCTATACCCCTTTAAATGCAGCTTAACCGAAGTAGCAAAGTCTTCCGTTACGGAAGTTTCGTCAAATCCGTCAACGTCCCTCAATGCTTTCACGTTGAAGACAACATTGGTTCCGCAACAAAACATTGCATTGTCCTCATTTTTCCCTTCACATATCCCTTCATAAAATATCGCCTGCTGCATTGCTGCGCCTTCGGCAACGGGACTGGCTGCAATGTTGGTATAAAATTGCGGAGTCTGCACAAAAGATATGTTGGAGTCTTGTTCTAATACGGGAATTGTTCTTTCCAAAAAATCAGGCATGGCATTTTGGTCTGAATCAAAAATGGCCAAATATTTCTCATCCATATTTTTTAATGCATCGTTTATGACTCCCGCTTTTGCGCCGTGTCGTTTTTCCCTGCGAAAAACTTTTATACCAAATTCTTTTGCTATTTCATCAGCCTGCCGAATGTACTCGGAATCGCTTGAGTCATCAAGTAGGTAAATATTTTTGTTAGGATAATTTAGATTTGTCAAAGTAGTAAAAGTTTCCTGTAAAATATGTTTAGGTTCGTGGCGCGCCGCCACTACTATTGCAACCTGTGGATGACTTTGCATTTTTTGCATCATAGGAACCTGGTGCTTAGGTTTTTTTGTCCTAAGCACGCTTAAAATAAAGCCTGTTGCATGAACCAAAAGAAAACTTTCAGCCAATAGAAGCAGTAGTGCCATAAATCTTTCTATAAGAGTTAATTCCCAAAAAGTAAACAGGATAACCCTTGAAATGAAATACACACAAATCGCCGCAACGGCTATATAAAAAAACAATCTTGCTTTCCAAAATAATATTTTTAATCTCATTTTTTATCCCTTAGAAATAAAATCCGATTAATGCTCCAATAGTATGGTCGGAGTAAAACACAGATTCATATAAACTTGCAAATCCCTCAATGTAAATGTGGGGTGAAAAGTCTACATGGAACATAAATCTTGGCGAATAGGAAGTTTCTGCATTTGAATTTAGTCCAAACCTAAATTGGATATCGTAATAGATTTCCTTAGCGCCGTAGTAAAAACCGTTTTTGGCAATGTCATGTTTAAAGCCTATCAAACCGGAATATTCCGTATACGAACCGGGTGAAAAATAATTGACTGAAACTCTTCTGTAATCCCAGTCTTCCACCCTGAATATTGTATAGAGACTTCTAGGACTTTGGGTAAAAGTAACCTGAACATCTGCTCCCAAAATACCGAAATCATTATTGTCTGTATAGCTTCCAAAAGTATAATCGGCTCCGAAAAGAAAGGTTTTGTTTGCATCGTATTCAGCGCGCACGCGTGCAGATTTGGTTTGTAAACCGCTCACCACATTTTGATAGTTGCTTATCACATTTTCCTGCATGTAAGAAGCGCTCAAAATAAATCTGTCAAGCAATCTGCCCCACGCATAGGCGCTGTAATTATGATGAGAATCACCTTTGTCAAAGTCCAAAAATTGATATTCTGCACCAAAACCGTAATAAAAACCTTTCTGATAATCCGCTCTTGCAGAAAGTCCTGTTTCCTTAACATCGGGAGTAACTGTGTAGTAATAAAATCCTCTACTGCCGGTTATGGTAAGCATTAGATTTTTTGCCACATATTTTGAAAGGGAGGCATATGGAGTTAAATTACTTACTCTAGTTTCCCTATCGTCGCTGTCGGCCTGCCAGCGCATTACTCCCAAACGCAAATGAAAATCATCTCTTCTTATCTGGTTTTTTTCCGAAGATTCCAAAGCAGACACATTATAAGGCGAAACCTTTCCAACTTTCTCATAATAGGGAACCGCTTCGTCATACATAGTGGAGTAAGAATAAAGCTGTCCCAAATACATTAATACTTCTTCGTTGTCTTCGTTATCATCTAACGAAAGCTCAAAGTTTTCAATCGCCTCTTCAATACGATGGTTCCATAACGCCTTTTTGCCTAACATCTCGTAATAAATCCACTTTTGATCAAATTTTTTGTAGACATTCTCATATTCGGCAAGTGAATCTTTTTGTCTGCCTGCCCAATCTAAAACCCGGGCTTTTTCTATCTGACAGACAATATCCTCGGGCGCAAGCGCAAAACACCTGTCGTAATAATCTATGGATTTGTCATATTCCATCGTCCAACTATGTATTCTTGCAAGAATTAAATTAAATTCCAAATCTGCCGGTTCATAGAGCAGAACGGAAAGAGATGAATTTTTAGCATCTTCAAATCTTCCCTGCGAAATATAAATCCTTGCAAGAAGTTTCCTATATTCCATATTCTGAGGGCTAGCCTCAACCAATGTAACAGCTTCCATTTCCGCCTGTTTAAAAAATCCCTGTTCGTAAAGCTTTGTTGCATTTTCAAGACTAGCCCCGTAAATACTGCTTATCCCTACCCCCATAATAAGGAAGGTAATTACTATTTTGTATTTCATATTTATAAACATATTATTAATTTACCTAGATTACAATACTTTTTTAGTTAATTTACACTACATTAATTTAGAGCAAAATACAAGACGACATAAAATATCCGTTTTTGAGTTTTGAATTTACTTTCCCCCCCATCTGATGTAAACCTAAAAGAATGAAACAAATTATAGGTTTTTTTGTCAACTATTTTTTTTAATAGACGAGTTCAAAGCGCTAGAGCGACAGTAAAGGTAAAGACCGTTAGGCAACAAAAAAAGGTTATCCCCATTCCCGAAGCCTGTCCCTGAATGTTTCTGTCAGGGATCCCAATCGGGAAACCAGCACCAATAAGGATTTTTCCTAATTTTTTCTAGGTACCCGATAGAAAATCTCGGGTATGGAGTGGGGAAAAAAAGGACTGCAGATATTTGCCCCCCTTGACTCCTTATAAACTCCCTCTTTGACTCCTTATGACTCCCCCCTTGATAAGGGGGGATTGAGGGGGGATTTATATAAGGATAAGAGGGGTTTGGGGTGAGTTATATAAGGATAAGGGGGAATTGAAGGGAGATTGCCCTATACTACTAAAAGAACGAAACTGTCAGCATCACTCTCGTAGGGGAGGGTTTAAAACCCTCCCCTACATTTTTTTCTCAACTTGTCCCTACGGAAGTAACGGAAAATTAATGTGCCGCCCCTGAAATTTCCCCGATTAAAAATTTCGGGGACAAGCTTTATCGGGGGTCCAGTAAAAAGGATTTAATATCACTGAAAAGATAGACTTTCCCTTTTGGGTTTAAAAGAGTAACGGGGAAGGCGGGGGTTGGTTTTTTGAAATTTAAAATTTTATTTAAAATTTTCCGCTTTGATTTGCCCGTAACTAAAAATAAGATATTTTTAGCGTTATTTAAAACAGGCAAAGTTAAACTAATCCTTTTGCTTACCTCTTCCTTCGGGATACTAACGGCAGATACCCATTTTTTTGTTTCCAGTAGAGCTTTGTGGCGAGGAAATAAAGATGCGGTATGTCCGTCAGCCCCTATCCCCAAAATAATAAGGTCAAACTGTGGTAAGTTTTCACTGCCAAAAAATCTTTCAAGTTTAGCTTGATAGTTTTTTGCCGACTGGGTAAAAGTTGTAAAATTGGTATTTATTGCGTGAATATTTTTTGCAGGAATATTTTTTTTACACTTAAACGCATTGCAAAACATACCAAAGTTATTGGCAATATCGCTATTTGGCACAAATCGTTCGTCCACCCAAAATAAATGTACTTTACCCTTCTTAAACTTACCTGCATACGCCTTTGTAGAAAGCAACCCGTACAAATCCACAGGCGTACTTCCGCCGGATAGTGCCAGTGTAAAGCGTTGTCTTTTACGCAAAACCGTATTTGAAAGTTTACCTATATAATCCGCCGCTTTGCGGTTTAAAAAATCTACGTTTTTAAATCGGTATATTTTGTCAAAAACTAATGCCATTTTCTGCCGTCGCGTAAAAGTAAAGTTTCAGCTTCTTTTGGGCCAGAGGAACCCGAAGGGTAAAATCTTAAAGGATTTGTGTCGGGGTCACTGCGCCAGCACTTAAGTATGGGGGTTACCATATTCCATGCGATGGCAATACTTTCACTTCTTGCAAACAGTGTTTGGTCGCCCAGCATACAGTCAAGTAAAAGTCTTTCGTAAGCATCAGGTAAATCCTGCTTCATTTTCTTAGAATAGTTAAAATCCATCGTTTGCATCTCAAGACAATTTACCAAGCTGGGATTTTTGGTTTGTATTTTCAAAGACAAACCTTCGTTTGGCTCTATATCAAAAGTGAGAACGTTAGGGCTGATATCTCCCGTAATAAAATTTGAAAAAACTAAATTTTGCACCTTTTTAAAAGTAACAGTTATCCGTGTCATTTTTTTAGACAGCCTTTTACCTGTTTCCACATAAAAGGGTACGCCTTTCCAACGTTGATTGTCTATAAAAAGTTTAGCTGCAAAAAAGGTCTCGGCGTTTGAAGTTTTACTTACCCCCTCTTCGTTACGATATCCGAGAGTTTTTTTGCCGTCCACTTTGCCTTGTAAATACTGCGCCCTGACAATATTATTTTTAAGGCAAAACTCGTCGGGCATACGCAAAGACTTAAACACATTAACACGTTCCTGCCTGAGCTGGTCGGAACCGACAGACGAGGGAGCTTCCATTGCAATAAGCGTTAAAAGTCTCAAAACATGATTTTGAAACATATCCAGTAAAGTCCCGGTATGCTCAAAATACCCAAAGCGGTTTTCAATTCCCACGTTTTCAAGTACACGTACCTGCACATTATCTATATAACGGTGGTTCCACGCAGGTTCAAACAAAATATTGGCAAACCTAAACATTAAAATATTTTGCACCGTTTCTTTACCCAAATAGTGATCTATGCGGTAAATTTGACGCTCCAAAAACATATCCCGCATACTTCTATCTACTTCCAAAGCGTCTGCCATATCTTTTCCAAAGGGTTTTTCAATAATAATTCGTACAAGAGATTGCTCATGCATCGGAGTTACGATTTTTGTGCCTTTTAGCCTGCCCACGATAGTTTTAAAAAGTAATGCAGGTGTGGAAAGATAAATAATTAGATTACCGTTTGTTTTTGCAAGGTTGGGAACAATTTTCTTATAAATATCTGCATAAAATTTTTTAGTATCGTAATTCCCGAAGGTGTAGCTAAGTTTTTTTAAAAAGCTGTTGACTAGCTTACTAGGTTTGATGCCAAATTTCTCCTTTAGGTTCTGTTTAACTTTAGCCCTAAAATTATCATCTGTCATATTTGTTCTGGCGCACCCTGCAATAAAAAAATTTTCAGATAAAAAATTTTTTTCATACAAAGAAAACAAACTCGGAATTATCTTTTTATTTGCCAAATGCCCTGATGCGCCAAAAATTACAATGCCGCAAGGACTTGGTTTTCTAACGTCGCAAAAAGCCGCTGTATATTTTTCAGGCACTTATCCCCCTTTTTTTTCAGATAGTTTTAGCAACTGTCTAATGTTACCTTTTTTTAACGTCGTGTCCGCCAAACTTGTTTCTTAAAGCAGCAAGTATTTTATCTGAATAAGCGTCTTTTTGACGCGACCGAAATCGCTTAAACAAGCTTTCGGCAATAGTCGGCACAGGCACCTCCAAATCAACAGCCTCTTTAACTACCCAACGTCCTTCACCTGAATCGGAGACACTACCTTCTATCGTTTCAAGATACTTTTCGTCACTTAGAACATCTTCAAGTAGTTCCAAAAGCCACGAGCGTATTACACTTCCTCTGTTCCATAGATGGGCAACTTCCTCCAATTTGACATCATCTTGATATTTTGAATTTTTAATAATTTCAAACCCTTCGCCGTAAGCCTGCATGAGAGCATATTCTATACCATTGTGCACCATCTTTATAAAGTGTCCGGCGCCGGAACCTCCGCAATACAAATACCCGCCATCTACGCATAGGGAATCCATAATGGGCTTTATATAGTCAAAAACCAGTTTATTCCCGCCCGCCATTATACAGTATCCCGTTTCAAGCCCTAATATTCCGCCGGATACTCCGATGTCCAAAAAATGAATGTTTTTTTTGGATAATTTTTCCCCCCTGACGATACTATCTTTATAAAAACTGTTTGCTCCGTCAATAATAATATCTCCTTCATTTAAAAGTTCGGATAATTTGTCCAAAGCATTTTCGGTTACCTCCCCAGCCGGTAACATTAACCATAATATTTTTGGACTTTGAAGCTTGGAAATTAAATTTTCATAAGAGTTAGCCGCAACAGCACCTTCCCTTGAAAGCTGTGTAACTTTTTCCTGAGTTCTGTTGTATACGACAACTTTTTTTCCTTTCTCAATGAGTCTTTTTGCTATATTTGCACCCATTTTACCTAAACCGATAATACCTATCTGCATATACCTCTCCCCCCGACACCGTAGAATATGTTAGTTAAAAAAATCCCCCTCAAAGCATAGACCACCCGCATTATATAAAAAATAAAATTTACAAAAGCAATTGTTTATATTCATTGCAAACGGTTATGTCTTATGCTTAAATGTTGGTACAGCAACATGGGGGTTGTTGGTAGTTTCCTTTTTTCACTACACCTTCTCGCCGCTTGGTAGATGAGTTACTTTAAGTAAAATGGTAACTTGCGGATTTAAAAGTAAGTTTTTTGGGTACTTGCAAAAAACTGCATTTTTTGAGGAGGGATCATTGCGGATGCAAAATACAAAATCTTTTTCTTTCTCGGTCATCATCCCTGTATTAAACGAAGAACACATCATTAATGGAACCGTCAAACACGTAAAAGATATCTCCGAAAATAAAGACGTGGAAATTATAGTTTCTGACGCTTCACCAAACCATTCCACGCTAAAGGCGATTAAGGATGGTAGTATAATTAAAA
>DATKZD010000117.1:0-3032 GCA_035528195.1 Elusimicrobiales bacterium | reverse complement strand
GTCCGCCCGAAATTTTATAAGCACCGGATTCAAATTTTCCCCCGGCGTGCAAAACCGTCATAACTACTTCCAAAGCGGATTTATTTTTTATTTTGGGATCTTTAGCATCAACCATTTTACCTATGGGAATACCGCGTCCGTCATCAATAATTGAACATACGTTGTTTTCACTTAAAACAACTTCTATTGAGGTGGCGCCGCCGGCAAGTATTTCGTCCACCGAGTTATCAACTACTTCGTAGACTAAGTGGTGCATACCCTGCAAACTGGTAGAACCTATATACATTGCGGGGCGTTTTCTTACCGCCTCCAAACCTTCCAAAACCTGAATTTTAGATGAATCGTAAGATTTTTTAAGTTCTGATTTTTCAGATACGTTACTCATTTTTTGTTTCTCCTAAGTTGTTATGGTTATAGAATTAACTTTGTTTTATCTCTCTTATCCAATTACGCGCAAAGTGTTTATTTAAAGATTTAATCAAGACACTTCTTCTTAAATCCAGTTCCTGAGCGGCACTGGATGATTTCACTTCAATAAAAATTGTTCCGCCGCGCACTGCCGTAATACTCCAGTAATTAGCCATCTTTCCCGTTTCTTTACTCCACGCCGCTTGCAAAACGGCAAAGCGGGAGAGTTTTTTGGCCAAGAACATTCTTGGTGTTGAAAGTTCTCCGGAGCTTACCCAATTGTTTTTTTTGAATCTGCCTGCTCTTCTCACTTTATTTAAGTTCTCACCGGCATTATTACGTACTTGCAGTATTTTTCACCGACCGGTTCCACAACAACGGGGTTTACCGGATTGGTTAGGGAAAAAACCACTTTTGGCGAATTTATATTTTTTAAAACATCTAAAATGTACTGCGGGTTAAAAGCGCATTCAAAATCCTTGCCTTTATATCCTGTTTTTATTTCGTCGGAAAATTCCATTTTCTGAGATGAAGCGCTAACATGCAGCACCCCGTCTTTCATTTCATACTTAACAGCGCCTCCCCTTTCTTTCGTACATAGACCGGCACGTCTTGTAACTGCGGTTAAATCGGTGTTTGTTATCTCAAACGAGATTTCGGTTTTCTCAGGTATTACCTGTTTATAATTGGGGAAATTACCTTCTATTAATCTGGATATAAAAGTTGTTTCGTTTATTTTAAAACCTATTTGGTTTGAAGATATTCCGATTTCTATCTTTTCATCTTTGTCCGGTTTATGGGCGCTTAGATATTTTAAAAGTTCCTGTAGAACTTTTGCGGGTATTATAATTTTAAAATCTTTATCTGTTTTAGCCTGTTCATTTTTTGCAAGCGCAAGCCGTCTGCCGTCAGTTGCAACCATTTCTAAACCTTTTTTACCTATCATCCACAATACGCCGTTTAAAACGTAGCGTGTTTCCTGAGTAGAGGCGGAAAAAATGGTCTTTCTTATCATGTCTTCCAGTATCCCCACCGGCTCTTTTATTACTTCCGATTTACTTAAATCGGGTATTATCGGATACTCCTCTTTAGGGGAACCCATTAACCAAAATTTAGATTTTGAACATTTTAGATGAACTTTATTTGATGTGTCTGTATTTAGTGATATGTTTTTATCTTCCGGCATTGTGTTTATAATATCTGAAAATTCTTTTGCGGGTAAAGTTACCGTTCCCTCTTCTACAACATCAGCTGATATATAATGAATAGTTGCAAGTTCTAAATCTGTTTTTATGAATTTTATTTTACCGTCTTTTGCTTCCATTAAAAGATTTTGAAGGATTGGAAGCGTGGCTTTTGATGAGACAGAAGTTAGGACAACACTTACTGCTTGTGAGAGTTTATCTCTATTACTATTTATTTTCATATCATCATCCTATTAGTAGTATGGTGTTAGTTGTGTTGATATTGTGGATTAGCAAGTGAAGTTTTTATCAACATGTTTACTTATAAATCGCCTACTTATCAACACAATCAACAAAAGTGGATTTATCCACAAAAGAGCTAATTATTATCCACAGTTTTTATTTCAGACATAATCTGATTTATTTCAGCAGAAAAAAACGGATCTCCCGCTATTTTTTCTTTTACTCTGTTACATGCGTGAACAACAGTTGAGTGATCTTTTCCGAAAGAACGTCCCGTTTCCGGAAGGGACATTTGCGTCATATCGTTAGCTAAATACATCGCTATCTGTCTTGGCCACGATATAGAGTGGGTTCTTCTTTGCGATGAAAAATCTTCCATTTGTATTCTATAGTGTTTTGCAACAACTCTTTTTATTGTATCAACGTTTACCAATATCGGTCTGTCGTTTGACGAAATAACGTCTTTTAAAAGTTCTTTCGCCGCCTCTACTGTGGGGCTAATACCCTGAATTTGGCAAAAACTGTTTAACCTTATTAAGGATCCCTCCAATTCCCGAACGCTGTGTTTAACGGATTCGGCTATAAAAATTACCACGTCGTCCGGAATATTAAAATTTTCCGCCTGTCTTTTGTTTCTTAAAATTGCAATTCTGGTTTCTATGTCCGGAGGTTTTATTTCGGCTACTATGCCTGAGAGAAGTCTGCTTGAGAGTCTTTCATCAAGAGAAAGTTCGTTGGGTGTCCTGTCTGAAGTAAGCACAACCTGTTTTTTTGATTCAAACAAAGAGTTAAATGTGTAGAAAAATTCCTGTTCGCTCCTGTCTTTACCTGCTATGAACTGAATATCGTCAATCAAAAAACAGTCTAGGCTGCGGTACTTATTTCTAAAATGCTCGGCTGTTTTTTTTGCAAGCGACTCAATGTAGTCGTTAACAAATTCTTCACCGGACATATAAAGCACTTTTGCGCCCTCTCTTGTATTTACAATCTCGTTACCTATAGAGTGGAGCAAGTGGGTTTTACCAAGTCCGGGAGTACTAAATATTACAAGCGGATTATTTGCCCTGTCGCCAAGTTTTCCGACCACAGCTTCCGCTGCCCTGTATGCAAATTTATTGGACGGACCCTCAACAAATCCACTAAAGGTGTAATTTTTATTTAATCTACTGGGGAATTTGTTGACTTTTCTTTTACTTT
>DATKZD010000116.1:0-2458 GCA_035528195.1 Elusimicrobiales bacterium | reverse complement strand
ATGGGAGCGACTGTGTAGTTATTTACTGTAACAAGCAGTACAGCGCTTATAAAACCGACGACAGTTAAAACTAATACTCCTTTCATTTCGCCTCCTCTGTACGTCTGTGACGGCCGTTCAAATCCCATTTATCAAGCAAGGGAACGAAAGCGTTCATTATAAGTATTGCAAAAGAAACTCCTTCGGGATAACCTCCGAAAAGTCTTATTATACCGGTGAGTAGTCCGCACCCCATACCGAATATAACCTGATTTTTTTTAGATAAAGGAGAAGTTACCATATCGGTTGCCATAAAAAATGCGCCTAAAATAAGTCCGCCCGTAACTACATGAAAATCGGGAGAGGAGTATTTGGCGGGATTGATTATATGGAATATGCCGGTAAAAGTAAACGCAGTCAAAATAAAACTTGCAGGAATTGCCAACGTTATACATTTTCTTGCGAGTAGCAGTATTGCCCCTATAATTAATGCAAGTCCCGACGTTTCACCTATACATCCGCCTATGTTACCTACAAAAGCCTGCCATATGCCGATGCCTTCAACCGCTCCTGCGCCCTGAGTTGCAAGCAGTCCCAAAGGGGTAGCTGCAGTAACCATATCTGCCGAAAAAGGTACAGGCCAGCTTGTCATTTCGGTTGGAAAAGAAATTAAAAGGAAAACGCGAGCAGCAAGCGCAGGATTAAAAACATTATATCCAAGTCCTCCGAAAAGTTCTTTGGTTATTACGATTGCGAAAAATGCGCCTGCAATTACCATCCAGTAAGGCAGGTTTGAAGGAAGATTAAATGCCAGTAAAATTCCCGTTATTAATGCGCTTCCGTCAAAACAGGTTACGGGTTTTTTTCTAATGGCGTTTATCATTCCTTCAAAAAATATACACGAAGCTGAGGAAAGCAGTACTAAGTATAATGCTCTCCATCCGAAAAAATAAACACTTGCGATAATAGCGGGTAAAAGAGCCAGTACTACCGTATGCATTATTTTATTTATATTATCGGGCGAACGTGTATAGGGGGGGTAAGAAACTATTAAATTTATTTTAGAAACTTTTTCACTCGTCATTTTGCCTCATCCTTTTTATTTTCTTCTTCCTTTTTCTTTTGCGCTTCTTTTTGTCTTTTTATTGATAAATTTATCTGTTTAGCATATTTAATCCAGTGGACTATTTCTCTTTTTGCGGGGCATACAAATGCACAGCTTCCGCATTCTATGCATTGTTCAAGACCGTAATTGGGTAAATTTTCCACGTGCTGTCTTTGCGCTAAATCTACTAAAATCCAGGGTTTTTCGCCTATCGGGCAGGCTTCAACGCATCTGCCGCATCTTATGCACGGTCTTTCCTTAAAGGAGTCTAGTTCCTTATTATCTATAAATAAAAGTCCGGAGGTTGTTTTGATAATAGATGTATCAAGACTGTATTGGGCTTTGCCCATCATAGGGCCGCCCGCTATTACCTGATTGATATTTTCAGATAGCATTCCGCCGCAAAAATCCACGATATCTTTTATCTGCGTTCCGACAAGCATTTGCAGATTTTTTTTGTTTTTTATCTGCATTCCGCTTATGGTAACGACTCTTTCTATGAGAGGTTTATTTTTTACCACAGCTTCGTAAACTGCAAATGCCGTTGCGATATTATGAACCAGGCATCCTACGTCAAAAGGAAGTTGTCCGGGTCCGAGTACCCTGCCGTTTATGGCATTTATAAGCTGTTTTTCTCCACCTTGCGGATACTTGGTTTTAAGCTCTGCGACTTCAAAATTATAATCTTTGGCATATTCTCTCATCATTTTGATACTTTCAGGTTTATTGTTTTCTATTCCTATATAAACTTTGGTGCCCTTTTCAAACAGGCGCGAGATAATATCTAAACCTTTTAAAATATCTGCAGGGCGTTCGAGCATAAGGCGATGGTCGCTTGTCAAATAAGGTTCGCACTCGGCGCCGTTTAAAATAATGGTGTCAATTTTTTTACCTTTTGGAGGGGAGAGTTTAACGTGAGTGGGAAATCCCGCTCCGCCCATTCCAACAACTCCCGCATTTTTAACGCGGGAAATTATTTCTTCTTTTGAAAGTTCTTTATAATTTATTTCGGGAGTGTTTAGTCCTTCAACCCATGTTTCCGCCTCGTCTGTCTCTATATAAATGGAAAGCGAATAATGTCCGTTAGTGTGCGTATGAGGTTGTATTTTGGTTACCTTGCCACTTGTGGGAGCGTGTATGTTGGCGCTTATAAATGCGGAACTTTCCGCTATCAACTGTCCTTTTTTGACTTGGTCGCCTATTTTAACTACAGGTATTGCAGGAGAACCCAGGTGCTGGTTTACGGGGACTATCAATTGTTTGGGAAGGGGCAAATACTCTATTGCCACGTCGCGGGTTAATTTATTTTCGGGCGGGTGAACACCGCCTCTTTTAAATGTCTTCATTTCGTTTCCTTGAATTGTTACTTAGTTA
>DATKZD010000115.1:0-2999 GCA_035528195.1 Elusimicrobiales bacterium | reverse complement strand
ATAATGCCCAAAATACTTCCTCTGTTTAGAGGTAAAGTGGAAATGGGAAGGGTAAAGGCAACGGGAATTGACGCTTATCTGATAAGGTACAAAGACGGTAGTTTTAATTTTTCCGATTTTACAGACGGTGCTAAAACTCAGCAGGTAATAGACAGAAAAACCAAGAAAAAGAAAGAAGGAAAAAAACTGGATTTAGTTGTAGCAAAACTTATCGTAGAAGATTCCAGTTTAAAATTTACCGATTATATGCTGGGCGCAACGACAAAAATAGATAAATTTAATTTAAAGGCGAAAAATGTATCTCTTAAACGATCGTTTCAAGCAAGTGTAAACTTTATCGCAAACCATCAGTCCGCCCAGTTGGAGGCACACACTCCGCTTAAAGCATCTGCCATTATAAACCTGTCTGCACCTACGCAAGATATGGCAAAAATAACTACGATGGAAATTAAAGATGCAAAATTCGTAGTTAAGATGAAGGACGCAAAAGGTAAAGCCAATAATTTTACCGTATCTAATTTCAATTTTAAAACTACAGATGCATCTTTAAATAAACCTTTTGAGCTGTCTTCAAGTTTTACGGCCAAATATAAATTAGACGGGGAAGTATCTACCGATATTACTTCTAAATTGATTATTGAACCCAAAGGTTTAAAATGGCAAAAAGCGAAGGTCAAAATAATGTCGCTTACTACAAATACCGGCAGTATTTCTGCAGATGTAAAAGGAAATATATCTAATTTAAAAGATCCCAGCGCCGATTTGCACATAGTTGTCTTACCGTTTAACACTTCGGAACTGTCAAAATACATGTGGAATTTCGCTTACAAGTTACCGATACCGAAAATTACTATAGACACTAAGTTTAACGCCACAGATAAAATGGTCAACATCAGCTCGCTTAAAATAAAACCCGAACAAAGTACCCTCTCGGGCAATGTTGTTTTGCTTAAGAAAAAAAATCAGTGGACTATATTTAAAGGGGCGGTGTCTTTCAACGTCATTTTATCGGAGCTTGCAAAATCCGCAGCCAATCTAAAAGAATACGATATGGGCGGGACGCTTTCAGGCAAGTTGGCCATTAATCAAAGTAAGGGCATCATGAACTATGACGGTAACATTAATTTTGACAACATAAAGACAAAATACCAGAAAAGTTCCCTAAGCAATGTTAACGGAAACATAAAGATGAGTAAAAACCAGTTAAGCTGTAAAAGCCTCGCCGGTAAATTAAACGGCTCTGATTTTAAAACGTCTTTATATGCCACGATGTACCCAAATAAGGTAAAGGCGAAATTAAATGCCTTCGTAGATACCGTACAGTTAGATTTACTGCTTCCCGACGTAAACCCTGCGGATAAACAAAAAACTGCAGCGAAAAAAGGTTCAAAGTCTGCTTACAAAAATATCAAGCCTTTGGATTTAGATTTAAAAATTGACGTAAATAAAATTACGCATCCTAATTTTAACGGTAATAATGCCAGCGTCTACTGTAACTTAACCGACGTTACGCCGAAATTAGATAAAGTTAGCGGAACCAGTTCTTTTGCGGTCAAAAACGGAAACATAAAAGATTTATCGGCTATCGTTAAAAAGCATAACATGGCAAAAGCTTTCCTGCTTCCCGTATTTGCCCTCCAAAAAGCTACCAATAAAATAAAACTAAATTTCCTGCCGGATTTTGACAACATTTCGTATTCCGTAATAGAAGGAAATTATAAGTTCAATGATGGTTATATGCAGATAATCAAATCGCAAATGCTTTCAAGCGCCGCCGATACCAGTGCTACGGGGGGCGCAAACTTTAAAACCGATAGCTTAAACATGAAAATCAGCACAAAGGTGAAAGTGGGTAAAGGTTTGCCTGTAAACTTTACCGTAACTGGAAAGATAAGCGATCCTAAAGTAAAATATGATGTTTTGGGTGCTATTACCAAAGGGGCAGATGTCGGGAAAGTAAAGAAAAACGTGGAGGAAGAGGCTAAGAAATTTTTAAAATCGTTGTTTTAATAACTCGTCGGTAAGTTTTTATATTTTCCCGTTTTACTTTTGTTCCGTGTCGGGCATAAGGTCTTTAATTTTTTCAAGATATTCAATAATTTCTTTTAAATTTTTGTAGGGTAGTCGTATTCCGCTTTTAGTCCAGCCCGCATAGCCCCCGGGAGGCCCCTCCTGCCACACGCGAAAATCAATGCCTTTTGAACCTTGATAAGTGGTAAGCCGTACAACTACTGAAAACCCCGGTCTTTTGGCAAACTTGCCGAGCTCTTTTTCTTCTATTACCTGAGCATCCAACGGCAACTGTTTTAATGCTTCCAAAACGCCTTTTACAATTTCTTTATTCATCGTGATACCCGAACGGGTAGGTCCTGAATAAGACTGCCTCTTGAGGTATTTTCGTATTGAAGCATAGGTATACTTACGATACTCATCTATGGAAAACTTTATTTCCGAACCTTCGGTAGCGGCTATGTTGCCAATTTCATGCAAAACTTTAAAATTGGATGCCATAAAAATCTCCTTAACGGCTGTGGTTAAAATTACACCTCCAGTGTACATAATTATATGAACAAATCCAATATACAAACTACATAATGCACGCATTGTAAAGGATTTTGAAATAAACTAAAGTATTGAATATGCTGTCTGATTCTGAAAAACACGATATAATAGGCAATGAATTTGCGGGATGCAAGATATTGTCAAAATTGGGTTCCGGCGGTATGGGTTCGGTATATAAAGCTCGCCATATCGGACTGGATAAACTTGTCTGTATCAAAATACTTTCTCCGCAATTGGCTCAAAATAAAAGAAACGTTGATTTCTTTATCAGGGAAGCACGTTCAATAGCCAAATTAGACCACCCAAACATAGTGCAGGTTTATCACGTAGGCAAAGAAAAAGGGATTTATTTTCTGATGATGTCTTACGTAGATGGAAAATCTCTAGATGAAGTAATCAAAAGTAGCGGGCCGCTAAAATTTAAAAAAGCAACGAGA
>DATKZD010000114.1:0-6359 GCA_035528195.1 Elusimicrobiales bacterium | reverse complement strand
ATGGCTAAAAATTAAAACAGAGCCAATAAACAAAATGTTACTTTGTATGCGGTAACGCTCCGCAAATAGAATAAAAACAAATAAAATCCCCCCACACCCCATGTCGTTGAATGAAGACGTGCCATTGACGCTTCACCCTACATGTCGTTGCCGCTTGTCTTTCCCCCCCTTGTTAAATCTCCTGTCTTTCTCCCCCTTGTTAAAGGGGGGGAGGGGGGATTTATTATTACACCCCTCACCTGGACTTCGTCCGTCGACTACGCTCACTACTTCCTCTCCCGCAAGGGGAGAGGTGTTTTTTTAACTTTTTCTTTTGTTGCATACGACGTTTTTTTTCGCCTCGCCCCTTGCGGGAGAGGGTAGGGTGAGGGGTAAAATAACATCGCCCCAACAAAACCTACACTTATGCCCCCCTTGCCTGCCCTGAGTGAAATCGAAGGGTTAAAGGGGGGTATTACTCATCTTCTTTTGCTTACATAAATCCCCCCGCAATCCATCAGTGTAATTTGATAGATTGCCGCAGTCGCTCCGCTCCTTCGCAACGACACAGGTGGTGTGATTTTGCAAATTTTAAATCCCCCCTCCCCCCCTTAGACAAGGGGGAGCTATAAGGAGTCAAGGGGGAGTTTTTATTTTTTCATTTAAAAATTCTACAAAGGTATATTGCCTTTTAAAGGAGGATGCCCTTTTACACGTTTGTTTTTAAGCATTCTAAATGCTTGAATTATGCGGTAACGGGCAAGTTTGGGTTAAATAACTTCATCAATGGAACCTGAACCTGAGGTTTGATACGGAGAAGCAAATTTTTCTTTATAATCGTTAATCAATTTTTCCTTTAACTCTTCCTGTTTAGCAGGTTTTTCCTCTTTGATTTTTTTGGAGTAAAGTATTTCAACTGCGCCTTTGGGTCCCATCACGGCGATTTCGGCGCTGGGAAGCGCAAAATTAAAATCCCCCCTTAAATATTTTGAACTCATCGCAATATAAGCTCCGCCATAAGCTTTACGAAGTACCAGCGTAACTTTTGGCACTTCGGCTTCCGAGTAGGCAAACAACAATTTTGCGCCGTTTCTTATGATACCGCCGTGTTCCTGTTCAACGCCGGGCAAATATCCGCCTATGTCAACCAATGTTAAAATCGGAATGTTAAAGTTGTTTAAAAGTCTAATAAATCTAGCGGCTTTTAAACTTGCGTTTATATCTAAAGCTCCGCCAAGATGGGCGGGATTATTAGCTACCACTCCCACAACTTCCCCCCCTAATCTCACAAAACCGATCACTATGTTTTTGGCGTAATCACCATGCACTTCAAAAAATTTGTGTTCGTCCGCCATCCACCATATTATGTGCTGAATACGGTACGGTCTTCTGGGATCTATTTCGCATATTTTTTCCAAAAGCGGAACTTCACGGTCTATAGGATCGTGGCTTTCACCCATTGTTGGTTTTTCGTAACAATTTTGGGGAAGAAAACTAAGTAAATCTCTAACTTGTCTAAAACAGTCCTGCTCGCTGTGGGCTACCATATGGCATACTCCGCTTTTAGAAGCATGCGCCAAAGGTCCGCCTAATGTATTAAAATCTACTTCCTCGCCCGTTGCAGATTTTAGGACTTCGGGTCCGGTTACAAACATATAGCTTATGCCTTCAACCATAAAGACGTAATCAGTAAGTGCGGGCGAGTAAACCGCTCCCCCGGCGCAGGGACCTAAAATAACGGAAATCTGAGGAATGATACCTGAAGCTTTTGTGTTACGGTAAAAAATTTCGGCGTATCCGTCTAAACTGTCAACGCCTTCCTGAATCCTTGCTCCGCCCGAATCCAATAATCCAATAATGGGAAACTTGGCTTCTAAAGCTTTATCCATAAGGCGGGTTATTTTTTTTGCATGTTCAAGTCCCAAAGAACCGCCAAGCTGGGTAAAATCCTGCGCAAAAACAGCAACATCGCGTCCGTTTACCTTACCAAAGCCGGTAATAACGCCATCGCCTGTAATGTTTTTTTCGTTTAGTCCGAATTCTATACATCGGGTTTTAACCAATGTACCTACTTCGCTAAAAGAATTTTCGTCTAACAGGTATTCTATTCTTTCACGAGCAGTCAGTTTCCCTTTGTCTTTTTGCGCTTTAATTTTTTTAGGGTCGGCTCCTTCAAGCGCCCGGGCATAAATATCCCTAAATTTTTTAAGATTTTCGGGTACTTTGCGTATTTTCGCTTTTTTATTTTTTTTACCTTTTTTGGAACGTTTGGGTTTATTCGGCTGACTTGCCTGGTGAATTAAATCTTCCATATTAAAAACCTCCGATAAAATTATAAGTCATAAGCTGTACTGGTTATAAAACCCTTCGGGTTTTCTTTACTCAAAATTTTAATTTGCTTACTTCCTTTCTCCTGCCATACTCTAAGTATTTTACCTAAAAAAACAGGTTTATCGGCTATTATCATAATCTGATACAAGTCTGCCGAAAGACCAAGTCCCAAAGCTTTCAATACCGCTTCTTTCTGCGTCCAAAGTTTAGTTAAAGTGAAAGAATCGGTTTTGGTTAGTTCTTTGGGATTAAAAACTTCTTCTATCCACGATTTTGGGCGCTCGGTAATTATTTCTAAGTCTATGCCCAAGAGCGAATTATCATCGTTTCCGACTGCAGCCAGCCCATAATTTTCGCAATGTGAAATGGACAAAACATTAGGATAAACTTTACCGTCAATTTTAAAATAAGGTCTGCGGTCAGTATCATTTTCTATGGAAATGTCCTTATAACCCAAATGTTTGAAACACAACGCTTTTAGAATGACCTTTTTGGCGGCAAATCTGCCTGCAAGCCAGTCAGTTTTTCTTTTTTCAAATTTCAAAGAACAGTACTTTTCAAATTCTTTATCGTTTAAAAATTCATCTGCTTTCGGAAGTCCTTTTACGCTGACAATTTCTGTAACAAATCCCATTTATATACCGCTTTACTGGCCTATCATGTAATAATCTTTAAGCGTGGCAAAAAGTTCTCCCTTTTCGTTGAAGGCATAGCCGTCGTATACAGTTTTATTTCCTTTCGCCTCTTTAAAGACGCCCATAATGAAAAGTCTATCGGGAACTTGTCCCATATCGGATACCGTAACTTTTCCTATGATATCAGGAAGACTCAAGGTGCCTGATAAATGTATGCTTCTGTATGCGCAGGTTTGAAAAATAGCTTCAATTATTAACGGGTTTGCCAAAAGCTTCCTTTCAGGATTTTTCCCCCATACTGAAGCTTTAGGTTTATTGTAAACCGCAAAAACATTTTTTTCGTTTACTTTGCAAATTCCTTCCAATACCTGAAAACTCGGCCCGTGAAAATAAGTTTCATAAATTTTATTTTTTGAAATTTCAAAGTTGCCAAAATTTTTCATATCGGGCTTATTTATGTCCCATTCAAGTTTTCCTGATTGGGCTACTTCGGCGGTAAAATGAGTCCTGGTTTGGAGTTTGACGCCTTTAGGCCCTATAAAGTCCGACTTAAGTTCAATTTTGTTTCCCTGTACCTCAATTTTTACCTCAATGGGTTTATCGCGCAGAAGTTTTATAGGCAGAGAAAAATGCACGTTTTTGAGTACGTTATTATTTTTACCACTAAATTCTTTAGACACTTCAAAAAAAGTTTCTATTCCCATAACGCCAGGAAGATAAGGGGTGCCGCCTATTGAATGATCGGCAAGGTAGGGATCGCTTTCCAGTGAAAAAGTTTTTGATGCAAGCATAGATTTTCCCTGCTGTAAACTTTCTATTTTATCAATAAACGGACTATTGCCCTGTTGCATCGATGTACCTGTTCCCCCCGTTGAACCCGTAGATACTGTCTCTCCCGAAACCGATTCTTTTGGAGCTTTATATTCTGTTTTTTTCAATTGATTGTCCCAGTCTAAAGTACCCAAATCCGAAGACAATACAATTTCGGGTTCACTGCCATAAACTATTTCGTCTATAATGACGCCCAGTCCGTCTGCGGGTTTTATAAACACAAGTCCCTGAGACTCTAAAAATGCTTTTACGCCGGGTCTTATTGCCATACCTACGTCTGCATAAGCGCTCATATCAAACGAAAATGCTTTAACGCCGGTATTGTTTAAACTTATTGCAAGTTTGGATATATAGTCACTTGCGGCTGCATAATCGGATTGTCCTAAATTACCGAATTTACCCGCTATTGAAGAGATAAAAACCCAGAAACCGTCTTCTTTGACTATACCCGAACTCAAAAATTTCATAGCGCTGTCCGCCTTAACGTCAAAAACTTTATAAAACTCGCTTATCTGCTTTTCGTTTACAAGTTTTGAACGTTCAAGCCCCGCAAAATGGACGACGCCGTCAATTTGCCCGTGAGTTGATTTAATTTTTTCAAAAGTTTTTGACAGAGTTTTATTATCTGTAACGTCGCAGGCAAAATACTTTACTTTTGAGCCTTGGCTTTTAAGATTTTCAATGTTTTTGTAAAGCGTTACCGCATCGGTTATCCTTGTAAATCTATTTTCAAGCATTACGGGAGTTGCTTTTTTAGACTTATCCGCTTTCATCTCCTGCCAGATTGAATTTTTTAGTTCTTTTAGTTGAGCGTCCGTCATTTTTGCGTAATCGGCAGTTTTGTTATCCGTCTCAATAATATCAAGCAGTATGAAATTTGCTTTGTATCTTTTGGTAATTTCACTGCAAAACATCGTACCGAGTCCGCGTCCGCCGCCCGTTACCAAAATGGTTTTACCATTTAAGTCGTATAAAATTTTGTCCTTTGCAATATCGGCTGGAAATGCGGCGAAAGTCATTCGTTTATTCCCGTCAAAACATACGGCGCAATGATTGTCACCTTCCAAAATTTCAGACATAGTTTTTTGAGCCATTGTTTGCGGTTTTTCCGATGGATCAAAATCTATAAGTTTGGTTAAGGTTTTGGTAAGCTCAAGCATGTCTTTTCTAAGGCATAGAGTAGTACCTATTATCGTTCCGTAAACGGGGTCAAACCCTTTATTTGTTTTTAATGCAAAACCGCCGTCTAACGTAATGTTAACCGCTATAAAAGTATCGCAATCGGCACGGTCTGCCAAATCTTTTTCAAATAATTTGCATGCAACAAAAAGAGGCATTGCGTAGCGGGTAAGGTCGTCATGCGGAGAAACTTT
Organism: Elusimicrobiales bacterium; assembly: GCA_035528195.1. Lineage (GTDB taxonomy): Bacteria > Elusimicrobiota > Elusimicrobia > Elusimicrobiales > Elusimicrobiaceae > DATKZD01. Next base: position 1,210 of record DATKZD010000114.1, on the reverse strand, counting down.
GGTATCAAGTTTTTTACTTTCCGCTCCGAGCAGATAAATTATACCCGAAATTTTAGGATTTTCGGCGGAAAATTCCTTCAGGACGCTTTCAACTTTTTGCAGGTCTTTGAAATTAACTGTTGTAGTATTTTTTGACTTAGCTTTGGCAGATGTGAAGACATGAGATAAAACACCCGTCTTATCAAATTCCGACTGATAAGCTTTTGTCAGTTCCGCATTATCGGAAAAAATGATAACAGATCGCGTTTTGGATAATTTTCTTTTTGCCTGTTGCGTCAAAGGCGCTTCAGTAAGTCTTATTATATTACGCAGGTTTTTTTGTTTTTCTTCTTTTATCCTTTTTTTTACGGTTTCGGTTTGCTGTGTTGCCGCAGTTGAAGAAGTTTCGCTACCCTGTGCACCTTCCATAACAAATTGCACACATTTTCGTATTGTAGAATAGTCCGAAAGTTTTAAACCTTCTTTACGTTCTATATTGTACCGTTCTCTCATTGATGCAAAAAGTTCAGCTTGCTTAACCGTGTCTATTCCCAAATCAGCTTCCATATCTAAATCAATATCAAGCATATCTTCGGGATAGCCGGTTTTTTCAGATATCATATGCAGTATTTCGGTTTTAATCTTTTCTTCGTTCGCACTTGAGGTGACTGGAGGTTTTTCTGCTACTGCAGTTTTGGTTTCAACGGGAGCGGGTTTTGCCTCCACAGAAACCGACGGTTGAGTTACAGGGGCTTCCACTTTAGGCGCAGGTGTTGAAACAGTAGTTCCCCCTCCGGATTCTTCCATAACAAATTGTACGCACTTTCGTATTGTAGAATAGTCCGAAAGTTTTAAACCTTCTTTACGTTCTATATTGTACTGTTCTCTCATTGATGCAAAAAGTTCAGCTTGCTTAACCGTGTCTATTCCTAAATCAGCTTCCATATCCAAATCAATATCAAGCATATCTTCGGGATAGCCGGTTTTTTCAGATATCATTTGCAGTATCTCTACCTTAACCTGCCCTTCGTCCATACCCGATGCAGAAGTCTTTTTTACCACCGCAGGAGTTGGGGCGGCGGGTTTTGCCTCCACAGAAACCGACGGTTGAGTTACAGGCGCTTCCACTTTAGGCGCAGGAGTTGAAACAGTAGTTCCCCCTCCGGATTCGTCCATAACAAATTGTACGCACTTTCGTATCGTTGAATAGTCCGAAAGTTTTAAACCTTCT
>DATKZD010000113.1:0-2253 GCA_035528195.1 Elusimicrobiales bacterium | reverse complement strand
CATTTTAAGGTATGAATATCTATGCTATTTTAATTCCGTCTATTTTACTGTTTGGATATCTCCTTGAACTTGTAACGGAAACACTTAATGTAAAAGCCGCATCTCCAACCCTACCCGAAGAATTTAAAGAGTATTACGATGACGCAAAATACGCAAAAAATCAAAGTTATTTAAAGGTAAACACAAAGTTATCCGTCGTTATAAGCAGTTTGGATATAACTATCCTACTTACGCTGATATACACGGGAACATTCAACCTCATTGATAATTTCCTGCGTTCTTTTGGTTACGGACAGATTATAACCGCAATTTCATTTGGGGTTGTACTGCTTGTTGCAAGTAAAATTATCCACCTGCCTTTTTCTATTTATGATACTTTCGTTATAGAGCAACGTTACGGTTTTAATAGGACCACACCTAAAGTATTTATTTTAGATTTAATAAGAGGACTTGTTTTAAGCATAATACTGGGAGGGGCGGCGATTGCCGTTATTATTTGGTTTTTTGATTATTTTGGCAAAAGCGGCTGGCTTTACATTTGGGCCATTTTAACTATCTTTGGACTATTTTTAACTTTTATAGCACCTGTTGTGTTTATGCCAATGTTTAATAAATTTATTCCATTGGAAGAAGGCGACTTGAGAAGTAAAATAGAGCATTACGCCAAAGAGCAGAATTTTAAATTAAAAGGCATTTATAAAATGGACGGCTCTAAAAGAAGCACGAAAGCAAATGCTTTTTTTACCGGATTTGGAAAATTCAAACGAATAGTGCTTTTCGATACTTTGATAGAAAAACTATCGGAAGAACAAATTTTAGCAGTACTCGCCCATGAGATGGGGCATTTTAAACTAAAACACGTAATTAAGGGAATGGTTATTTCGGTAATTAATTCGGGATTTATGTTATTTATATTTTCGCTTTTTTTAAATAACGAGGGGTTGATATCGGCATTCGGGTTTGAAAATGTCAGCATTTATGCGGGGCTTTTGGCTTTTGGGATTTTGTTTTCGCCCATAAGTCTTATAACGTCTACTTTTGGGGTTTATCTTTCGCGAAAATACGAATATCAAGCAGATAAATTTACAATTGAAACTAGAAAAAACAGTAAACACCTTATTGACGGGCTAAAAAAACTAACAGCGGACAGTCTTTCCAATTTAACCCCTCATCCGTTAAAGGTATTTTTAGAATACTCCCATCCGCCTATACTTAAAAGAATAAAAGCAATGGCGGCTACTAAAAAATAGTGCCATATAATTTGGTAACACATTATTTGCAAGATTTACACTACTTCATCTTACGCTACCTCATCTATCATCCCACGATTATATAGATAGGGGTCATCGACGACACGTGAGGAAAGAAAGATATCACTCTTCAACAAATTAATAATTTCAACGATTTACTACTGTCAAAAATTTGATAGAATTCTTGTGAGTATTTCGGTTACCACATACTGAAATCAAATCCGGGGGGAGAAATGAATAAATTTAAGTTCAAATTATTTACTGTCGTTATTTTACTTATGGCAGTTTCTACTGCAAAAGCAATAACAAAAAAAGGCGATGTATCGCTAATTATCAACTTCGGAATATCAGGCCCCATCACGCAACAGGAATATTCCCTTTTGCAACTTGGTGAAGATGAAACAGTAGGCCTGCCCGCTCTTTGTTTTGGCGCTCAATTTATTTATAACCCCTTTCCTTTTTTCGGGGTAGGTATTGATTTTACCAACGCAGCATTCAAAAAAAATGAGTACGTTAAAGATGTAATATATGTCTACGATAAACCTAGAGTATGGACTATGATGCCTATAATAAAAATAACGCCCTTTTACCAGTATAAAGCAATGCCGTATTTTATCATGGGAGTCGGATACGCCTACGTGGGCAGGGATTGGGAGTGGAGATACAGGATAGCTTCCGAATCCGCACCCGGTTTTGCCACAATGATCGGAGCGGGACTTGACTTAGATATCAGCAACAAAGTATTTATCGGTTCCGAAATAAGGTGGGTAAATATATCCACCAACGAAGATGCGTTAGGCATAATTGGAATATCTGAATTTACGTTGGATCAATTTACATTTTATACCATCACAGGTCATATCGGGCTTAAATTCGGAAAATAGAAAACGAAAAAATAACGAACGAAAAATATATAAAAATTTTTTCTGTCCGTCTAAAAGAAGTTTTTTACGCCCTTTCCTTATATCTTTTAAAAAATTCTTTTTTAGTTTCGGTAAATACG
>DATKZD010000112.1:0-3450 GCA_035528195.1 Elusimicrobiales bacterium | reverse complement strand
TTACATCTATTTCCCTAGACAACACGTATGATTGGTGGGAGAAAACCATAAACGTTATTACGATGTGAACTATCATTGAAAAGTAGGCATATTTTATGCCGTCGGCTATAGGGGAATCTTTTGCCATAAAATAACTCAATGCGTAAATTTTACCGTTACCCGGAAGCATTGAATATAAAAGTCCCACCATAAAAGTCATGAAAAATATTGACACGGCGGTAGGTATTGAAAACCCCGTATTTTCGGAAAGATATTTTTTTAAACGATTTATTCGCAGAGTTTGAGCGTAAGTTATTTTGTAGAAAATTCTGCCTATAAGAAATCTTTGGTTTTCCTTTTGCTCAAAACCATAGGTTACTTCTTCTTCAAGTTTAGGCGTTTGCGATTTTTCGGGCGCAATATCTACGGAGGCGTAAGTTTCCAATTCATCGGGAAGTTCAGGTTGTGCTTGTGCCGCAAGGTTGGAGGGGGTAAATATAGCAGCGGTAAACAAAATCAGCAGCAGTATTTTTTTTTGCAAGAGACGGTTCTTTCTTTTCATTGTCAGCATCCTTTCCCTTATTTTGTTATCCACTTTAAAAGTAGATTTTTAAGCTTTTCAGAATTTTTGTAATCCGTTAAAAAGTCATCTATGCCGGGATATCTGTCTAACTGAAATTTTTTGTCAGTTAGAACTACTATCGGCACAGTAGGATTTATACCGCCTCTTATCGCTTGTGCCATTTCAATTCCGTTTAACTGCGGAGGTAAATGCATTATTATAATATCAAAACTTTCATACTCCGACTTGGTTAGAAATTCCGTTGCCGTTTTTGCTGTTTCTACTTCACATTTAAAATTTGTCTTAAGTATTCTTTCTATGTTATTTTCAGAAAAATTATAAGACGTTAGCAGTATTTTGGAGCTTTCCAGTATTGTTTTTTGAGCAACGTTGATGTTTGGAAGTTTTGGCTCTACCGCAATTAGGTGTATTAGCGCGCTAAAAGCGCTTCCCTTTCCCTGTACGGATGTAAATTTAAGGTATCCGTCCATTTTACGTGCTAGAAGATTTGTTAAAACCAATCCTGTCGTGTGGCTGTTTAAAGATTCGTTTACCGTTGAAAATTGTTCGTTTAGCAAATCGGATACTTCTTTTTGCTTTTCTTTTGACATTCCGCAACCACTGTCTTTAACCGTTATCTTAACTCCATAAAGACCGGCTTTTTCGGATTTTTGGGGTTCAATAACTACATTTATTTTATTTTTGTAAGTGAAATTCATTGCGTTTGTAAGTAAATTGGAAAAAATTTGTCCCACTCTTTTGGGATCGCCTTTAAAGTATATAGGAAGATTTGCCATATAATTAAAATCAAGTCCTATTTCTTTTTTAGCCATTTGGGATTTATTATCGTTGATTATTTCCTGCATAAGTCCCAGTAGACTAAATTGTTGAAAGTCCAGTATTTGTCTGCCCGTTTTAAACTTAGTTAAATCCGCTATACTTTCCAGAAGGGTTATTAAATTGCGACTGTTGTTATATATTTGACGGGAAATATTTTCTAGATTTTTTTCGGAAGTTTGTTCTATTAACTGTTTGGAAAGAGAAGATAAATCTTTTAAAGGAGATGCTATTTCGCCCGCAATTTTTGCCAAAAAACCGGTAGTTGATTTTTTGGTATATTCTATCTGATGGTTTGAACTTCTAATTAATGCCTGATTTTTTTTACGTTCCGTTATGTCGCGCGTTGTTCCAATTAAACCTACCGGTCTTTGATTACTGTCTCTGATAAAAGATATTTTAACTTCAGTCCATACGGTATGTCCTTTTTTATGTAATTGCTCAAGTTCCATTGAACGGGAATAATTGGGATTTAGCACTTCGGTAGATGCTTTTTTTAATTCATTTTTCAGTTCCGACATTACATATTCGTATTTTTCGGGGCGAAGTATTTTTTTTAGAGTAAGATTTGCCATTTCCGCAGGGGAATACCCCAGTATTTTTTGAGAATTTGGACTCACGTAGGTAATATCCAAATTCAAGTTCATTATCCATACAAGATCGGACATATTCTGTGTTATGAGTTTGTATCTCTTTCTACTTTTGTTTAAAAGGTTTATGTAATAGTCCCGCTTTATCGCCGAGCCTATTATGTCTGCAATATGTTCCAGCGTTTGAAGATGCAGGGAGATATAATCTTTTTGTGTTTTGATATTTTCTAAAAATAAAAATCCCCACGGAGTCCTTCCTGAAAATATCGGTATTACAAGTATCGTCTTTACGTGTTGCTCATGTAAAATTTCATACAGTTTTCCTCTAAACATACTGGGTCTGGCGCAAATTTGTTGTCCAAGTTTTAATCTGTCGTAGTAAGAGCCGAAATCTTCCTTGTATAAAATGCCGTCCAGCGTTAATTTCTGCATAGACGCGAAAAATTCGTCTTTACTGTGGTACCAGTAAGTTTTAAGAACGGATTTCCCCTCATTATTTTTGAATGTCCTGCATACCATAGCCACGTCAATATCAAAAATGTTGGATACCTTAAAAAGAAGTTCATTAATTTCTTTAGTGAGGTGTGTTTGGGTTAAAAATTTGTCTGCCGTGTATGATATCACTTCAAGCATATTATCGGCGGTTTTTAGTTTTTGTTTAAAAGTATCCGCTTCTGTTTTGTTTTCCAAAATAGATGTGAGCATTTCTGTGAAGTTTGAGCAGTTGTTGGCTATTCTATCCAAAGCATTTTTTACCAGCGTGGGAACTTGTTCCAGCGCAGATATAAAACTACTCAGATTAAAGTCGTTGGTTTGCGCTTGCTTTATAAAAAAATCATCTGAAGGCTTTTTTAAATCGTAGAAGAAAGGCTCTGCGGTTAAAATTGCTATCGGTTTGTTTTTAAACTTAATAACAAATCCCATATAGTTTAACCCGCTTGGGGTAACGTGAAATATAGGAGACGGTCCTGATATTTTTTTTAGAATATGATCTTTTACGGTATCAAGATTTTCTTCTTTAATGTGTTTATAGAAATTTGTGTATATGCGGGGATGAGAAATTCCCACCGTTTGTCCATTTAAGGAAGTAATAGCGGAATTTAGCCCCGTTACTTTTGAAAATCTTTTAAGCATGTAAAGGGCATGTTCAGGCGTTATTATGCTAAAAAAATCCGTTGTTTTAGTCTGCATACTAACTTTTTCCTCAAGGTAATGAGACTTCTATTTTGTGAAGTTAATTATTTTACCCCTCATCCCCAAACAAAGACATTTTGGGGCAGGCCCCAACCCTTCTCCCGCAAGGGGAGAAGTGAGTATCTCCTCCCCCCTTGCGGGGGAGAATGAAAGTTTGCCCTCAAATGTTTTAGTCGAGGGGTGGGGGGTGTCAAAAAACCTGTACAACAACATACTGCTATGTTTATATTACAACATTTACATATTCGGTGGTAGTATGAAATTTCCCAAAAAAGTAGGGGCAGGTCG
>DATKZD010000111.1:0-2661 GCA_035528195.1 Elusimicrobiales bacterium | reverse complement strand
CTTTCATTATACTAAATATGCGATTTACGCCTTCCCCACTGTCTAAATTCGGAGCATTTCGAAAACGGTTAAGGGTTCTTTCAACAGTAGGATTTCGGGAAAATCTTTCATGACGTATATTATTGACAGTTATATGTCCTGGGTATGTTCCCGGACTTTCAATTTCTATTCGCGTGTCAAAAAACCTAATCTGTATGTCGTTTTGAGTAAAATAATTCCTATGAATGACAGCGTTTGTAACCGCTTCCTGAAATGCCCATTCTGGAATTAACAACGATGGCACAAAAGTAGCTCCTTTTAATTTGGGGGGCGAACTATTTACCGTTTCCTTAAAATATGCAACAGCTTTTTCTATCTGATTTATTAACGGTCCTTCTATCGTAAACGGGCGTTTTACAAAATTTGGTTTTCCTGAATAACTAATTTTATCTCCATAATAGTGGGAAATTTTAATTCCACACTTCATACCTAACGATATTGAAGGATTTTTGCAAAAAAGCAATGCTCCTGCATTATTAATTATGCATTTTCCATTACGGATTAAAGCAAGACCATTATCCTTTAAGAAACTTTCAATTTTTTCTTCTTTACTTTGAACATTTTTTTTATATACGTCCAATAATTGTTCATCCAAATCGGATAATGCTATCTTTGCGGGTATTTCTTTTTCAAAAGCCACTGCGCCTTTTTCACGTTTTAGTCTAATAATTTCCACCGATCCAATTTTTATATTTTGATTTCCATTTCGTACAAATGTATCTCCCTTCTTCAAAGAATGGATATTATCGCTTTTTTCTATAGTCAATATCATAAGATTGTCTTTTATACCGTTGATGTTGGTTATTGGTATTTCAAATTTCGTAGGAGTTATGACTGGTTCAATTTCTTTATTTATCAGCGTTAGAAAATTAGAAACATTATCTAAATTTTCACTAATTCCCAGTAATCTTTTTTCACCGTTCGCTTTTTTAGGATCTTCTAGACCTATAACAATCGTTCCTCCATCTGAATTAGCGAAAGCCACCATTGTTTCAAGTAGCTTGGCAGGTTGAATAAGTGCTCTTTTACACTCAAATGTATGCCACTCTTTTAAACTTAAAAGTTTTTGCAGGAATTCTTTTTCATTCATATCGTGAGAATATTTTAGTATTTATATTGCGGTCAAACAAATTTTAATATGCTAAAAATTATGCCATATTCCATATATATGCATATCAGAATATGGCACAGACATATTTGGCGCCCCCAAGGAGAATCGAACTCCTCTTTTCGGCTTGAAAAGCCGACGTCCTAACCGATAGACGATGGGGGCTAAATTAATAAAAACTACTCTATTGCCCTTATGATTTTAACTGCAGTTTATCGTATATAAAAAATCCCGCAGTGTTGTTAGTATATCAATTTTGGTATTTTCGGTTCAATGCTTTACAAAAAAACGACTACATATCTGCGTAAATTTAACACAATTTATATATGTAGCCGTTTTTTGTTTTTCTAGCTATAAATTTCTATGTCAGCTTCCTTTTTAAGCTGTTGTATTATTGACGGAGTCTCTTTTGCAATTTCCTGTTTTAAAATAGTTTGCTTTATGATTTCTTTGGTTTCATCAAAGTTTGCGGGTTCCGCTTTTAGTTTCTCTTCCATCTTTAAAACGTAATATCCATTGGGTGTCACTATGGGCTTTGAATACTGTCCCTTTTTTAGGGCAAAAACTTTTTCGGCTATATCATCAACGAGTTGGGGTCTGGATATCACACCTATATCGCCGCCCTTGACTGCAGATTCTCTATCCAACGAACGTTCCTTGGCAAGCTCTTCAAACGGTCTGCCGTTTTCAAGCTCCTTTATAGTATCGTTTGCGTCGGCCTCTTTTGCAAATACTATCTGTTTTAGATGCGCCCTTTCGGGTTTGCCGAACACGTCTTTGTTTTTATCAAAAACTTCTCGTGTTTGTTCGTCTGTTATGCTTATATCCTTTAGACGAATTATTAGTTCGTCTTTTATTTGTTGAGTGTAAATTTCGTCTCTAACATCTTCGGGTGAAATGTTTTTTTCCTTAAGTTTGCTCTTAAATTCTTCCGAAGAAGCATAGCGGCTTTCTATTTCACTGTAGAGTTTATCCACTTCCGCATCAGCTACGGTCACATTTAACTGCTTGGCTTTTTGTAGTACAAGCAGTTTTGCTACGCTGCTTTCTATTTCGCTTTTGCTAAATTTTGCCCATAGATTTTTTTCTATTTCGGATTTTGTTATTTTTTCACCGTTTACTTTAGCTACATATTTGCCCGCATTTGCAAAAACGCATACAGACATAAATACGGATGCTATAATTATCCTCTTTACCATATTTTCCTCCTTAATTTTTTGCACGTAATGGAACAGATTTGAGACTACTTGTAAGTACGCTTTAAAAGACGTTTTTTATCCCTCTTGTGCAATTTTCCCCAAAGATTTTACGTACTATATTCTAGCTTATTTGCAGGTAAGTTTGTAAATAGTGTTTGCCAGGGCAATTAATCGGTTTAGCGCTACCTTAACCTAAAAGAGCCGCCTTAAAGGCGGCTCTTTTGAGTAGTTTTCAATTTAGTGTCTAAATTTCTATTGCATCAAGTATTTTTGTACATGCCTTAGTACCGGGAGATGTACAATAAAGTTGCCCAT
>DATKZD010000110.1:0-2409 GCA_035528195.1 Elusimicrobiales bacterium | reverse complement strand
GGAGGGGGGATTAAATCAAAAAAAGAGAATACAGAGGGATTTTAAAAAATAAGATAAAATGAAAAAGTCCAGTCCCCGATTACTTGAGGACAAGCATGTTATTAGATTATGCAATTTGAAAAAATTAATCTGTCAATATGCTATTCTATAAACGTATGAAGAAAATGAGAATTTTCAAATTACTGCCGATTATTGCGGCTGTGTTTGCTCTTGCCAATACTTTAACAGCTAAGACGGTTTCTTCTCCTATAGCAAATATCCGATTTGAAGTACCGGAAAGCTGGATGCCTATTACCGTAACCCATTCGGGCGACTTTTTGGTAGGTGCGGGAGACAAGAAATCATTTATACACGTATCCAATCTTCCGGGGGTACGTTCGGCACAGCAGTTAAAGCAACGGGCTATTTCAGACAGAGATAGACTTATTAAACAGGACCTAGTTACCGGTAGACTAAATTACATCAATCTTTCCTCAGATACTACTCTATATTATGTTGACTTTGAATTTGAAAATACCAGTTATACAAACTGCTATTTCGGATTTGAGGGCAACTATTATTCCTGTAAAGGTCTAAACATTCCAAGAACGACTAAAATAAACATTTTATCTTCCATTAGCCCTAAAGAAAAGGAAGAGCCGCAAGCAGTGCTTGCCCAAGAGCAAATTGTGCCGACGGAAAAAGAACCTGCACCGCAAAAAGAAGTTTTAGGAGACGAACAACTCTCAACTTCGGAAAGTAAACCTCAGCCAAGTGAGGGGGTGGAAGATCCTTCCGCAACCGTCAAAGAAGATACTGTTTTACTTGAGAAACTAAAGGAAAAACTCAGCGATTTTACCCTACCCGAAGGAACGAAAGAAAAATCCATTTTTGTGCTGATTATATTGGGTTCATTTCTAATACTTACAATGATAGTAAAATCCTTATTTCCCAGAAGACCTCTGCCGCCCGACTTATCGGACGGAAAAACAGGATACCCGATAAAATTTGACAGAGTTTATTTCAATTTAAGCCGTGTGTATGCTTTTACAAGTAAGGTTAGCAGAACGCACATCGCAACAAAATACAGACGTAACTTTACGCTTATACTTTCCAGCTTTATATTTGTATTTGCTGTTTATCCCCTGCTAAAATACGTCTATCATAATCATCTGCCGCATAATGTCAACACCTCTGCTTTTTATCTAAATGCTTTGATAGCAATTTTCGCATTGGCTTTGCTTTTTATTCTAATAGCTTTTTTAAGAGGACTTTTTGTAACATCTAAAATTGTTGTTCGTGATAAAAAAGAAAGAATTTTATGTATAGCCAGAAAAAGACATTTTTTATTGAACTTAATTGATACCGAAATATACGTAAGAGACGCTCGCGGAAAACTTATGGCTACTTTCACGCGCTTTAAACTTAACCCGCTAAAATGCTGGAAATTAATGAGTTGGGATAAAAATGCCGCTGTTACAATGAGGGAAACTTCCGTTGCGAGATCTATTTTTAGAAGACTTTTTGGACATTGCTGGGGAGCATTGAGAGCGGATTATAATTTAACTGTAGGTGGTAAAAAGGTAGGGCAATTATTAAGATTAAATAAAGCTTCCAACGAATTTGCCCTTGATGCCAAAATCACACGCGTTGATCCGCTGGTAGTTGCCGTTTTGGCAATATGCGCCGATACTTACAGCCCTGACAGATGGCATCCGTGGTTTAGTTAACATCTTACAATAGTTGGATTAATTTTGATATAATAAGTAGGCGTGTTGATAAAGATGCTGTTTTGCATTTTTAAACAGCAGATTTTTTATCTCCAAAAAATAAAGTGTAATTTAAGGGAAGTTTTGTAAAACTTCCTCAAATGAGGATTAATTTATGTTTAATTATGAAACTATCATCGTGTTAAGACCACAGGTTTCCGATGAAGAAGCAAAAAAAATCACTGACGCAATAGGGGATTTCATAAAAAAGGAAGGCGGAGAAGTGATATCTGCCGAACTTCCCGGAAGAAGGAAGCTTTCTTACGAAATAAACGATAACCGCGAAGGATTTGAAGTTTTTATTAAGTTAAAGGCAAATCCCCAACTACCGGCTAAATTAAGCAACTATTTTAAGCTCCATGAATCGGTTATGCGTTCTATGATTGTAAAAAGCAAAGAATTAAAAAAAACTGCGGTAAAAAAACCCGTAGTAAAGAAGTAGTGTTTTTACAGAGGTAAAAAACTATGGTAACACAAATAAGACTGCCTGAACAAAACCTCGTTTTTACAGTAGGAAGACTTACAAGGGATCCTGATGTAAGATTTACGCAAAAGGGGCAGGCTGTTGCCCGATTTGATATCGCAATAAACAGAAGATACAAAGATGCCACATCGGGCGAATGGAAAGACGATACAACTTTTATACCGGTTGTGGCATGGG
>DATKZD010000109.1:0-5478 GCA_035528195.1 Elusimicrobiales bacterium | reverse complement strand
TGGTTTAGGGCTCGCAACGACATAGTGTGTAGAGTTAAAAAAAGACTGCATATTTTATGAAAAACAAGTCAAAGCGGTGTAATTATATATAATGATGCTAGGTTAAGATGATGTTAAGTTAAAGTTGTGTTAAATTAAGGCGATACTAGGTTAAACTTTCGGTTTTTAGGTTGGTAAAATATGACTGCTTTGATATTGGGCGCAGGACTTGCGGGAGTTTCGCTGGCGCATTTTTTGAAAGATAAAAGCAAAATACTAGAACGTGAAAATCGCATAGGCGGGCTTTGCAGAAGTTTCAATTTTGACGGCGTAAAGCACGATATCGGGCCCCATATTTTATTTTCAAAAGACAAAAATGTTTTAGACGCTTTGCTCTCTAACGTTGATACCCGTAAAATAAGACGTTCAAATAAAATTTTCCACAAAGGTAGATTTATAAAATATCCTTTTGAAAACGAACTTTCGGCTCTACCTAAAAAAGAAAGAGATTTTTGCCTAAAAACTTTTTTAAACAACCCTTACCGTAACCGTCCTGCCCGTAATATGATGGATTTTTTTCTAAAAACTTTCGGCGAGGGAATAACCAATCTTTATCTTGCCCCTTATAATAGGAAGATATGGAAATTTGACCCTTCTATGATGGATACACAGATGGTGGAACGCATCCCTCAGCCTCCCGACGAAGACATAATAAAATCAGCAAAAGGAATTGCGACTGAAGGATATCTACATCAGCTTTATTTTAGCTATCCCGAAAGGGGAGGGATAGAATCACTCGTAAAAGGTTTTACGGGTAAATTAAAGGATAAATGCGATATCTGTAAAGGAATTAAAATAAAGCAAATAAAAAAACTCCGCTCCGTTTGGAACGTCCATACTTCAAAAGGAGTTTTTAAAACGAAACAACTTATCAACTGTATGCCTTTGCATCAATTATTTAGGTATTTAGACCCGCCTCAAAATGTAAAAAAAGCTTTAAGCGAACTTAAATATAACTCTATTTATATCGTCGCTTTAAAAGTCAAAAAAGATAACTTGGGCGACAATTACGTAGTTAATTTTGCAGGCGACGATACTTTATTTCATAGACTTAACAAAGTAGGGTTTTTGGGGCGTAATTATAGGTTTAAAGACGGCTCAAAATGTCTTGTAGCCGAGGTTACATTTACTCCGAATTCCGATTTGGCAAAAATTTCCAAAAAAGATTTAGCTTTGCGCGTTTGCGACGATTTGGCAAAGACGGGGCTGGTTTCTAAAAAAGATATTTTAAAAACCAACGTTAGAAAATTTGAATATGCCTACGTAATTTATGACTTAGACCACAAAAAAAATGCAGCTAAAATAATGAATTATTTAAAATCTATAGGTATTTTATGTTGCGGAAGATTTGCAGAGTTTCAGTACCTAAATATGGACGCTACCGTTTCTCATAGCATAGAACTTGCAAAAAAATTAAATAAAAATTTAACTTAAGTCCCAACGGTGGGCGAGGTAATAAAATGAAAATACTTGTAACAGGTTGTGCGGGCTTTATAGGAAGTAATTTACTGGAAAAACTGCTTAAACAAAAACATAAAGTAGTGGGCGTTGACGATTTAAGCGTCGGGAAACTTAAAAACATTTCAAGTTATTTGAACAACCGCAATTTTAATTTTATCAAGACTGACATTTCCAATTTAAATTTACTGCGTAAAGTTTTTAAAAAATATAAATTTGATGCAGTGATTCATCTTGCTTCAAACTCTTTGGGTTCTGCCGGGATAAAAGACACCGCAATAGATTTAAATAGAACTTTTATAACTAGTTTCAACGTTCTAAATTGTATGAAAGAGTTTAAGGTTAAAAAGCTTGTGTTTACTTCAAGTTCTGCCGTTTACGGCGATTGCAAAAAACCGTTTAAGGAAACGGACGCTTCAAATCCCGTTTCGCTCTATGGAGCGGCAAAAACTGCATCCGAAAGTTATGTAAATGCTTTTTGCGCAATTTTTGGACTTCAGGCGGTTATTTTAAGATTTGCCAATGTTGTGGGTCCCAAACTTACGCACGGAGTTATTTTTGATTTCATAAATAAATTAAGGAAAAATCCTAAAACCCTTTTGATTTTGGGAGACGGAAAACAAAATAAACCCTACATACATACCGATGACGTTTTAAACGCCGTTATGATTGCGTTGAAAAAAACAGGCGGACAAAAGAAAGTCCGTCAGTGCGGCGGTAGAGCCGATGTATTTAACGTGGGGGGGAAAACTGCTACGTCGGTAAACAAAATAGCTAAAATGTTAATCAAAGAAATGAAGCTTAAAAACGTAATAATTAAGCATACCGGCGGCTCTTGCGGGTGGAAGGGTGACGTAGCTAAATTTCAATTTAATTTATCTAAAATATCTGCACTGGGGTTTAAAGCAAAACTAACTTCTGATGAAGCCGTAACGTTATCAATAAAACAAAATATATGAAAATTAAAGCTGTTATAATCGCAGGCGGACTGGCTACAAGAATGGGGCATTTAACCAAAAGAATCCCTAAAGCTATGCTGTCTATTAAGGGTAAGCCGATAATTGCACGTCAAATACAAGTATGCAAAAGGTACGGAGTGAAGGATTTTTATATTGCGGCAGGGCATCTGTCTCACATTATTTGTGATTATTTTGCGGGCGACAGAAAAGGCATTAACATAAATTGTTTTGTTGAAAAAAAAACATTAGGTACGGGGGGGGCGCTCAAACAATTGGAAAGCGAATTGGACGGCGATTTTTTGGTTATATACGGCGATATGTTTTTTGATATTAATTTAAAAAAACTTATAGATTTCCACAGACGCAAAAAAAGCGATTTAACGGCTGTCGTCCATCCCAACGATTACCCTCAAGATTGCGATTTAGTTAAATTGAATAAAAACTGCCGTATGACTGCGGTTTATAAAAAACCGCACGGGAAAAAGAAAATAGATACTAATTTATCTAATACCGGGCTTTATGTTTTTACTAAAAAAGCGCTTGGATTTATAAGAAAAAATAAATCGTGCGATATAGCGCAAGACATTTTACCTGCTGTGGTGAAAAAACTAAAAGTTTTCGGGTATTTGACGGACGAATACATAAGAGACGCCGGCACTCCCGCAAGATTTAGACAGGTAACCAAAGATTTCACATCAGGTAAAACAAAAATAAATTTAAAGTAGCATTGTCATTGATGTACAAGCCAAGTAATTCTATGACAAGATTTATTATTACACCCCTCACCTGTAGTTCAACTTCGCCCTTCGACAAGCTCAGGACTACGCTCACTACTTCCTCTCCCGCAGGGGGAGAGGAGTTTTCCAATCTTTCCCCTTCGCCCCTTGCGGGAGAAGGCAACAGTATGCCTTGGATGGCATATTTTTGCTTTTGATTAATCCCCCCTAACCCCCCTTAAACCCTTCGATTTCACTCAGGGCAGGCAAGGGGGGAATTTATTAAATCCCTTTTTTCCTTATACAAATCACCCCAGTCCTATTTTTCTAATCCCCCCTCCCCCCCTTTCACAAGGGGGTGTTCTATTAACCATTTTTAATGAAACAGGAAAGTAAAGCATTTTTTATTTGTTATTTTACTTTTAGTTTCTTATCTCCCCCTTGTTAAATTCCCTATTGTTCTCCCCCTTGTTAAAGGGGGGGAGGGGGGATTAAATCAAAAAAAGATAATACAAGGGGATTTGATAATTATGCTAAAGAGTATTTTAAAATGTCATATTAAATCTGTCAACGAATTACTGAACACTTACAGGAATGACACGAGGGGTAAGGCGAAAATAAAGTGGTTTTAAAATTTTGACTGGATTTCGGGAGTCTGTCATAAGGACAGATTGAGTTTGTGGGGAAACCTGCAAACCCATAGTAGACTGAAAGCTTGTCACTCGTTGTAGCGCCCTTCGGGGCGCAGGGTGGCAGTTACTTTTGAGCTCATGGTATGGCTCTAGGTGATTGCCGCCCGTTTTTTTTATGGTGGACAATTACCTCAACAATGGCTTTTTAGCCATAAGGAGTAATTGGAAAATGTTTAAAGATCCTATGCCTGTGGGAAAAGAAATGGGAATTATGATTAAAAATAAAAGACTTGCGCTTAAACTCACCCAATATCAAGTAGCCAAAAAAGCCAACATATCGTTTTTTAAGCTTAACCTTATAGAAAGAGGAATAGGAAAAATTGCTTTTATGACAGTGTGTGATTTATCCGGAGTACTAGACATAGATCCTGCTGAATTATTATCGTGTTGAAAAAAAGAATTTGTGCAAATATTTGACTATTTACGGGTTTGCCCTGATGTGTCTATTTTCACATCAATGTAAAACGAACACTGCCTTATCAAGGGGGGAATAAAAGATAAAGACACAAAGGAGCGGAACGGCAATTGTACAGCAATGACAAAGGCGGCAAGAGGGAGAATAAGTAAGGGTTTGTAGGGGAGGTTTTCAATCCCACCTGAAAATACATAATTATTGAAAGGGAAACGGTTAAATTAGTAGACTGTGTATATTACCTGTAGGAATATATACGCCCGGTTGGCGCAGTGGTAGCGCGTTCCCTTGACATGGGAAAGGTCATAGGTTCAAGTCCTATACCGGGCAAGTATTTTTTAATCTTTGTCGGCATCATCGGCAAAGGTTTTTTTTGCCATGACAAGACTAACATAGCGGACTAAATATTTTGGAGTATGTTGTTACTGCCGATGATGGCGTACTTGGCGGGTTGAATGTTTTGGATTAAGTTTTAGTTAAGGGTTGTTAAGTTTTTACATTCGTTTCTTTCCAGTAGTTTTGCCTGAAAATAAATTTCCTCATACATTACCCTACCGGATTCAAAATAAAATTTTCTTTTTCCGTCTAATTTTCCTTCTTTGTAAAACTCTTCAAACCTTACCTGGTTGCTTACGTAGTAATCTTTTTTCATTCCTTCAAGTTGACCGTTTTTGTAATTTTCTTCGCTCCATAGCTGTCCGTTATCGTAGAAACGTTTACGCAAGCCGTCCAGTTTTCCTTTTTTATAGGATTCTTCAGTTCCGATTTTTCCGTTTTCATAATAGGACAGGCGTTTGCCTTCAAATTTGCCGTCTTTGTAGTTTTCTTCCACGCTTACCTTGCCGTTAGGATAATACGTTTTACGCACACCGTTTAATTGATTGTTTACAAAATAGGCTTCTTCTTCAAAAATTTTGTCTTTAAAATAATTATGCACGCGTACTATTCCGTTTAGTTTTCCATTTAGATACGTCTCTTCCGCCCAAAGACGGCCAAGTTCGTCATATTTTTTTCTTATTCCATTTAGCATTCCGTTGGAATATGATTCCTCAAGTTTAAGCTGTCCGTTAGGATAAAATTCTCTCACAGTACCGTCGGGTATGGAGCCGATGCTGTCTATTATGATACCGTTTTGATTAAAAATTTCTTTTGCAACTATCTCGTCTTTTTTATAGTACAAGCGGCAGTCGTTTGTGATTTTT
>DATKZD010000108.1:0-2325 GCA_035528195.1 Elusimicrobiales bacterium | reverse complement strand
CACTATTACGTCCCAGTCTGAAGGATTTATCTTTTCAAGTTTTTCGGGCCTTAAAAGTTTTACTTTTGCACCGAGTTTTTTAAGTTCTTTTGCTACCGCTTCCAATATCAAGGCATCGTCGGTTTCTCTGTTTGGAGAATTGGTAAGTTCTCTGTAAATTGCAAGACAATTAAACATTTTTTCCTCTGCTGTGCATCCTGTTTGATGCGGAATTTCACATTATCGCAGGCATTTGTTTTCTGACAGGTATTTTTTTAAAAAATTTTCTGCCAACGATATGTCCTCTTTAGTATCTATGTCAACGCTTTGTTTTGCGTTAAACGAAATTATTTTTTTGCCTGTTAAAGTAATTTCGGACAAATAATATCTTAAGGCTTTAAAATACTGCGGGTTTGGCATCTCTTCGGCCAGTTTTTTTGTGATTAAATATAATCCGCTTGTTGCGTATTTTTTATTTTTTGACCAGTCCCCCATCGCAGTTATCTTGCCTTCCTCATTAACATCCGCCCAGAGGGGTTTTTCGTCTCTTATGTCGTTGGTTACGGTTAGAACGGCATCAAATTTATCTTTGTTAAAGTTTGCAAGATTTTTTAGGATATTAGGTTTATAAAAGGAATCCACAGCGGACAAAATAAAGTTTTCTGCAACGCATGAAAGTGTTTGGCTAAGCAATCTGAAACTTTCGTAAGACGATGCAGTATCTTTTACGATAAAGATAAAATTTTCGTCGGGAAAAGTTTTTTTTAGATAATCTTTCGCCTGTTTTCCTTTAGAATTTAAAAGTATCGTAATGCTTTCAAAACCCGCCGATGTTAAAAGTTGTACCGTCCAGTCTATTAGGGGTTTGCCTAGTATAGGCGTCATTGGTTTACATACGCCGGGAAATTCTTTAGCTAGTCTAGTGCCAAGTCCTGCTGCAAAAATACCTGCGTGTTTTACTGGAATCATTTTAAAAATTTACCTCTTTTAGTTTTTTGGGAAGTTCCGACAAGTTTTTAAGCACTACCGTGTGTTGTATGTTTTTTGGAGGGGCGCCTTGTTCAAATCTGTCTCCCCAAAGTAATGCAGATTTCATATTTAAGGCAGTGGCACCCATAATGTCCCTTTTTACCGAATCTCCTACCATAAGGGAGTTTTCCGCCTGCATATTGATTTCACTTAACACATGCATGAAAATTTTTGAGTCGGGCTTTACCGAACCGATTATGCTTGAATCCGCCGTAACGTCAAAATATTTTATTAGACCCTCGGATTCCAAAACCGAATTTAAGTTGCCGAAAAAATTGGATATTACCGCAAGTTTATAGTTTTTTTTGAGTTCTGCAAGCACCAAAACATTTTGTTTGAAATATTTTCTAGTTTCAGTCAAATAGACATCTAAAATTTTATCTGCTACAAGTTCATTGCCGATTTTTAAATTGTTCAATACGTCTTTAATCTGAAGTTTGAAAGTTTGCTTAAAAGTTAAATTTTGCAGGTTATGTTTTTTTGGCAGATTATCGTCGGCATCGTAAAAAGCTCTGTCAAATTTTTCCTGCTCAATTTCCAACGAACATTGCTTGTAAATTTTCCGAAATATTTCTTTACACGCAGTGCCGTTTGAGTCAAGTGTTCCGCCAAAATCAAACAAAATAGCCTTCATATACCAATGATATCATATTGGAGGGGAATTACGCTATGAATGGGGCTAAAGATGCTCGGAAATTTTGTTTTTTTAGTCTTATTGATTTTTTTACAATTGAGCAGTGTAAAATAGAGTGGTCAAAAAAAGAGGGAGTATAAGGAGTTTGGAGGGAAATTTAATCCCCCCGAAAATGCATAATTTGATATGCATTTTTGCCCCCCTTATCAAGGGGAGGAAGGTTTCCTTATATGCTTTCGTAAATCTTTAGGGTTTGCAGATAAAACCGTTACCTGTTACGGAATCTATGCGTATATCAAGGGGTGTTTTAAGATGAATGTGTTTCAAATGAGCGGTTTCTGTTTTAGGTTTGACCGAGTTTAACCAGTCCCAGTCTATTTTGCCTTCTTTTTTGACGTGGTTTAACAAAAAGTATCCTATTCCAAGCGATATTACGTTATGCATAAAATGACTTCCGTAGGAAGGATCTATTACAAAGTCTTCAAGCGTTGTTTCAACCATTATTTTGGCGTTACAAATTTGTTTCCAGTTAACGGGAATTCCAAGCCACGGATCGGCGGAACCCCATCTGCCGGGACCTATTATTACGTATTTCCTGTCTTTTTTACCCAGCATATCGTTGAGTTTGCCTACTTCATCTGCAATCGTTCTTGTTTCCGCAGGATTAAAGTTTTCGGTTTTTA
>DATKZD010000107.1:0-6138 GCA_035528195.1 Elusimicrobiales bacterium | reverse complement strand
CTCCTCCTTCCATACTTAATATATTTGTTTTTGTTTCTACACCGCCTGTCAAATCTTCGTTGAAAGACGAGCTTAGATTGACTGTCAATTTGCCGATTGTAAATACATCAACTTTGTTGAAGTCGTCGTTTTGACCGTCACTATTGGGGCTTTCGTCAATATCCGCTACAGTACCAAACGCATCCAAGCGCCCCGATACAGATATATCAAGATCTCCGACCGAAGCTTTTTGAACGGCAAAAACGCTGTTTGCCGTAAACGCCAGCAATCCTATCGTGATAAACAAGCTAATAATTTTTCTTTTCATCTCAACCTCCATTAATTTATTTTTGAGCCACACTCAAAGTAGGCAAAATAAGTATACGAAAAATGCAACAATTTTCATATGAGTTTTTATTACAAATTTTAACTCAAACTAATAAACAAAAAAGTATAAATAGATGAGGGGTAAAAATGTTATGCATATTCTGCTACACGCTTTTTTGGAGGTGCTGAATGAATAATTTGGGAAAATTTTAAATCAAGCCGTCAAAATCAGGCACAATACCTACAATAAACGAACCCAAATATGGCGTTTTTTTGCTTTGACCGAGCTTACTGCCAAATGGTATTATATGGTATAAGCTAAAGTCAGGTGTTTACCAATGAAACTCAAACATATTGAAATGACCGGTTTTAAGTCGTTTGCTGATAAAACCCGCCTTGAATTTGATAGTCCGATAACTTGCGTAGTGGGTCCTAACGGATGCGGAAAATCAAACGTTATAGACTCGGTACGTTGGTGCATAGGGGAAATGTCGTGGAAATCTCTGCGATCGCCCTCTATGGTGGACATTATATTCAACGGCACCGCAAAACGCTCTCCGCTCAATATGGCGGAAGTAAACATGGTTTTTGACAATACTTCAAAAAAACTGCCGATTGATTTTAGCGAAGTAACCGTAACCCGTAAAATATATAGAAGCGGAGAATCCGAATACTTCTTAAATAAGGTGCAATGCAGACTTAGAGATATAAGGGATTTATTTTTAGATACAGGCATAGGTTCAGACGGTTATGCAATAATAGACCAGGGCGGGGTAAATTTTATTTTAGAAGCTAATCCTATTGAACGCAGAGAACTTTTTGAAGAAGCCGCCGGAGTATCCAAGTACAAAGCAAAAAGAGATGAAGCAATAAGAAAACTGGAAAAAGTAGACATAGATTTAGTACGGCTGACCGATACCACAACTCTCATAAACGAACAGATTAAAAAACTGGATTCCGAAGCCAGAAAAGCCCGCCTCTATAAACGATATAAAGACGAATTAAAAGACAGCGAAATTGCAATCGCAGTCAAAAATCTATCGGAAACAGAGCAAAAACAAACAAGCCAGCAGGCACAATTAAAACCGCTTTTGGAAAACATATCCAATACGGAAATATCTCTTAGTAAACTTGAAGGGGAACTTGCGGCGCTTAACCTAAATTTAACCCATAAACGCGCGGAACTTGCTAAATTTAACGAAAGTATCGCAAACACAAAGTACCAAGTGGGTAAACTGGAAGGCGACATAGCAAACTTTGAAAATTTAACTACTGAACTTAAAAGCCAAATAGAGCACTTTAATTCGGAAGACCAAGCTGACGGTAAAAGAAAAGAGGAACTTACGCCCATTCTAGAAAAACTTACAGGCGAAGTAAAAGAATTTGACAAAAAAATGGAGCCTGTCTCCGCTTCATATGATGAAACGCTATCCGGCATAAAAGATGCGGAAAACAAACTTTCGCAACTAAACCAGAACATAGAAAACCTAAACAATGAACTAGTTAACTTATCTCAACAGGAATTGGAGTCATCTAAACAAATTGCCTTTGAGCAAAGCGCGATAGGGCACATAAGAGAAAATCTTATAAACCTCCAAAAAGAATTTGACCAAAAAACCCAACATGTCGGCGAAATTAAAAAAGAAGTGTCGGAAATAGAACAAAACTTCAATAGCCAGAAGAAAATTATTGAAGAACTAAAAGATAAAATCACGCAATTGGAAAATAAAAAAGAAGAACTGCTTGCAAATAAACTGGAACTTGAAGAAAAAATTCTGGAATTAAAAAATGCCAATGCAGGTTTAAACGCAGCATTAGAAATGACGATAAACCGCCACGGAAAAGATCCCTACTGGTTGGGTACCCGCGAGGTTATAAATTCCTCCATAGATGGTGTTTTAAGCACGTTTAGAAAAGAAATCAAGGTTGCCTCCGAAGATAAAATACATATTGAGGAAATTTTTGGACATTTTTTAGATGCAGTTGTCTGCCGAACGGAAACTTCAGCGCACAGAGCAATAGAAATTTTAAAATCTAAAGGCAATATGCGGGCACGATTTATCATTTTAGATGCCCTATCGCAATTAGATGCCGATACTTTACCGCTTGATGAACGTTCAAGTGACATAAAATCAAGATTAAAATATCCGGGGTATTTGGAAAATCTTATCCATTACCTTATTGCCCAGCCCCAGTTTAAAACTTCTCAGGGAAAATTCCTCCTGAGCGGCGGCGCCGAAAATGTAAGCATAAGTCAAGACGACTGGAACAAGGAAGAAGAATTAAAAAAAGATATCAAACTAAACATTGCACAACAGGCTGAAGTTAAAAATAGTTTAGATTTAACTGTTAACGAAATTAAAAGTATAGAAAGCGAAATTTCCAACATAAAAGAAAAGCACAGCGAACAACTTATAAGCGAAAATACCCTTTTAAATAATCTAAAATCAAAAAAAGAAAATTTAAGTTTGGCAGAAGAGGCCATTACCTTAATAAGTAGCGAAAAACAGGGCTTTATAAAACAGCAGGAACAAAAGGAACAAAATTTAACACAGCTTAAAGACACCCTTTCGCAATCCGCCGAGCAACAAACGCAGAAAAAAACCGATATAGAAAATTTAAAAACTCAAAGAAATGAGCTTCGGGAAAATTTAGCTAAATTAAGGTTAGAATTGGAAACTTTAAGCGCTAATCTGCATATCATTAGAACGCAAAGAGGAGATATCCTTTTGGATTTAAAATCCCTGCAAATGCAAAATAACACCATATCCGAAGCAATAGAAAAAAGAGCGGCTCAACGCATTACGTCTGAAAACAGGATTAAGGAATTTGGCGAGAAGAAATTATCCTGTCTGGCAAATTTAGATACTCAAAGAAGTTCGCTGGGAGAAACTGAAGTTAAACAGACGGAGCTTAACGAAGGACTTATTTCTTTAAAATTGGAATACGATGCTAAGGCAGGCGAAACTGAAGAACAAAAATCGGAAAAATCCACTTTAGAATTAAAAGCAAACGAATTTGAAATGGAAATAAAAAATCTGCAAAAACACGCCGAAGAAATTAACCAAAACCTGACCGAAAACTGGCAGATGGACGTTACGGAAGCAAAAATGAAGTATCGCGACTTTAAGGTAGATTACGACAGGGTAAAAATGATGAGGCGCCGTCTGGAAAATATGGGTGCGGTAAATATGACGGCACCCGAGGAATACGATGCCCTAAGCAGTAAACATAATTTCCTTACAAGGCAAATCAGCGATCTTGATACTGCTAAATCCGATTTAAAATCCGCCATTACAAAAATAAATTCCGCAACGCGGGAAAATTTCCGCCATACGTTTGATAAGGTAAAAGAAAATTTCCAAAAAATATATCAAATTCTATTTGAAGGCGGACAGGCGGATATTATATTAACCGATCCTGAAAATCTCCTTGAAACGGGAATAGAAATTGTAACAAGGCCTCCGGGTAAAAGAGCGCAAAATATTTCGGCACTTTCAGGTGGAGAACAGGCGCTTACGGCGCTGTCACTTTTGTTTAGTTTCTTTATAGTCAACCCGTCGCCTTTTTGCATACTTGATGAAGCCGACGCCCCGCTAGACGAAGCAAACATAGATAGATTTGTAAATCTCATAAGAGAATTTGTAAAAAATACGCAGTTTATAGTCGTTACCCATAACAAAAGAACCATGGAAGCGGCAAATGTTTTATACGGCATAACGATGCAGGAATCAGGAGTATCAAAAGTGGTTTCTGTTGAACTTTCCAAAAAGGGCGACCTTGAAGGTTTACCCGAGGCAGTTGCGGCAGCTTAAATATGATCTACGGAATTTTTTCCGATGTTCACAGTAACTTGCATGCGCTGGAAGTAGTGTTAAACTATTTTAGAAAAGCGGGTGTCAAAAGATATGTATTTTGCGGCGATATCATCGGATACGGTCCAAAACCCAACGAATGCGTAGAGCGAATTTCTCAATTAAAAAACTGCTGTTCGGTAATGGGAAACCACGATGCCACAGCTTTGGGAATAGCGGATTTAAGTAAATTTACCGGATACGCCGCATACGTCATAGAGCACACAAAAAAAATCCTAACAGCAAAATCAAAATATTTTCTTATTAACCTCAAACAGATAGAAACAAGAGAAAAATTCACTGTGGTACACGGATCGTGCAAAGATCCTTTAGTTGAATATCTAAATACGGGCGAGCAATTTTTAGATAATTTACATTTTTTTAAAACCCAAATTTGTTTTACGGGACACACTCATATTCCCCTTACCTTTACACGCAAAGGCGTTCAATTTCCCGAAGTTAAACTTCTTACCAACAACGAGAGCATATACATAGAAAAAAAATCCAGATACGTTTTAAATCCGGGTTCGGTGGGACAGCCTCGTGATGGGAATCCCTGTGCAAGCTGCGCTATTTACGACAGCGCAAAAAATAATTTTGAAATTATACGCCTTGATTATCCTTTCCAACTGACGCAAAAAGAAATGCAAAAACTAAAATTTCCAAAATTTTTAATACAAAGATTAGAAAAAGGTCTGTAAAATTTGCCCGTTAAGCTAATATCTGATAATATTTGAAAATCCCAACAAACAAACCAAAGGAGAGTACAATGCAAATAACCGGATACCGAACCCTAACGACGTTCCTACTGCTTTGCCTGTTTATGTTTCCGCTTAAAAATTTATCTGCAGACGAAGGCATGTGGACGTTTGATAATTTACCCTTAAAGCAAATACAGCAAAAATATAGTTTTACGCCTACCAAAGCGTGGATTGAAACTGCCCAAAAGGCGCCTGCAAGAGTTGGCGGATCTTCAGGAGCGTTTGTATCCGCTAACGGACTTGTAATTACAAACCATCACGTAGCAAGAGGCCAGTTGCAGAAAATCTCAACAGCCGAAAACAATTATTTAAAAGACGGTTTTTATGCCGAAAATAAATCGCAGGAAATATCTCTTCCCGATTTGGAAATAAAGGTTTTGGACTCAATAGAAAATGTAACCGACAAAGTAATGAAAGCTATCAATCCTAAAGATTCCATAAAAAAACAAAACGAACAAAGAACGGGAGAAATTGCGCGGATAGAAAAAGAGTCTTCCCAACGAACGGGATTGAAGTCCGAGGTTGTAAAACTATATCAGGGCGGGCAATATCATCTATATAGGTATAAAAAATATACCGACGTACGCCTTGTAATGGCGCCCGAATCACAAGCTGCCAATTTCGGAGGAGAATACGATAACTATACCTATCCCCGCTATGCATTTGATTTTGCTTTTTTTAGGGTTTATGAAAACGGCGAACCTTTAAAACCTGCGCATTATTTTAAGTGGAGCGAAAAAGGCGCCACAAAAGACGACTTGATATTTATAGCAGGAAACCCCGGCACTACAAGCCGTTTGAATACCGTTGCCCAGCTTAACTACGAAAGGGATTATTACACCTATGACCTTCTTGATGCCTTGAAATTTTTTAGAGACAAATTCTACGAATATAGCCAGCGCGGCACGGAACAAAAACGTCGGATACAATCAAAAATCGTAGCTGTGGAAAATTACGTAAAAAGATACACCGGAAGATACGACGCTTTGGCAAACAAAAAAATAATGGCAAAGATAGCGAGAGATGAAAGTTTCTTAAAAGCTAAAGCGAAAGAAAACAAAGAACTTAAAAAAGTTGTGGGGAAATCGTGGAAAAAATTAGCTAAAGTTCAGGAGAAAAAAATTAAACGCCATAAAGAACTTGCCTACAGAGAAGTTTACAGCAGAATTAGAATACTGGGAAACAGTACTCTTGCAAACATAGCAAACACCATTGTA
>DATKZD010000106.1:0-2930 GCA_035528195.1 Elusimicrobiales bacterium | reverse complement strand
TTTTGCAGTAACAAAAACACCTCCCCCCCCCCGCTCCGAAGAAACTCCGAAAAATCTCTACGCACAGGCCATATTTACCGCTATTGCGCCATGTATGGTAGCTTCCAAATTAAACTTCTTTATAAGAGATATCAACACGTTTTACGCTATAACGATGTTTGCAGGTCTTGCTGTTGGAGCATCGCTTGGGATGTTTATGTTTACAACTACTTTCATAGTCGGCAAAAAAATACTCATCACCCTAACAAGCGGCTCATCAGAAACGCCGTCTCCTTTCAAAACGCTTTTAGAACTAACCGCACTTGTCCTAATGGTAATTATAGCGCTCACAGCCGCTTTAGTTAATTTAATGGGATAATTCTAAACGCAGGATAATTTTAAAGGTTATATGCAAAAATAAAAGTTGTTGCCTTTTGTCTGTTTTTTTAAAAAGCTAAAAATGCGATTCGGATTATCCGAATCGCATTTAGTTTTATTTGTAGAAGTCAGTTAATTTGATTACGAAAAAAGCAGTATTTTTTAAATCATTCTTTTTTTGATTTAATCCCCCCTCCCCCCCTTTGACAAGGGGGAGAACGTTGGTAAGTTTATCAAGGGGGAGTATTATGATTTATTTAGCAAAAAGGAAATTCCTTATTTTTATAGGTGGGGAGTTTTCTTATAATTAAATTAATTAAGCAGTGATATCACATTAACAAATCTGCAAGGAGTCTTGCGTATGCTCCGGGGTAGGCAAGTTCGTTGTGCCCTATGCATCCGCAGGAAAGTCCGATACCGTTACAAGCATTACGCAAGATACTAAAAAACAGAGAAGTATTTTCAAAAAACTTATGTTCTGATGGAGGCCCTATTACCACAACGGCATTAACATTTTCTTCTAGCGAATACTGCGCCATTTGAGCAGGGAAAAATTTTGTATTGGCACTATCGTAAGGCTGTAAAAAAACATTTTCCCATCCGCCGTTTATACCCAGTTCTTTTGCCCGTTCGTATAAACTATATAAAGCATATTTTGCGTAAGTTTCGGTTCCTTTTTGGTAAAAAACTCCCCATCTTCCCCATGTATTTTCTTCGGGTAATTTAAATAAAGATGCTTTGCCCAGCTCACGCTGGTCCATACCGTAAAAACCTTTCCCCCTATCGGTTATAAGATTTATAATTTCGGAAGACTTATCGGGAAATTTACTCATCATATTTCTCAACACGGAAAATCTGTCAATATCTTTAAACGTAATGCTTGCGGCGTCAGTAGTGAGGAAATCATCTTTTTGTTCGCTTTTAAAGCCGCAACTTTCTATATAATCTCCCAAAACTTTTTTATAATCTTTATCCTGTAAAGGCTTTATTTCCGCAGAGGTCATAAATGG
Organism: Elusimicrobiales bacterium; assembly: GCA_035528195.1. GTDB lineage: Bacteria > Elusimicrobiota > Elusimicrobia > Elusimicrobiales > Elusimicrobiaceae > DATKZD01. The sequence continues at coordinate 1,563 of DATKZD010000106.1, read as the reverse complement.
AATATCAAAACTCCATTCGGAGAAAATACTTTCTAACTTTTCTTTCGTAAACCTTGAAGTGAAAATAAGTTGTTTTTCCGCCTCTTTGCAGTAATTAAAAAAAGATACCAAAAAGTTCTTGTTTTTTTCTGTTATAACCATACCCGAAATATCATCAATTAGAACCGCCTTAAATTGTTTCATCTGCCTGTCAAATTTACTTAAATTTTCGTTACCTGACATCCTGCTTACTGCGGTAGAAACTCTAATACCTGTGGTAAATAAAACAGAATCCTCCGAAAGTTTTTTGACCAATACGTTGTATATTGAATTTAAAAGATGCGTTTTTCCTGTCTGTTCGGAGCCGAAAATTGTAAAGGGGTTGTCGTAACCACCCGGATTTTCAGCAACAGAAACCGCCAAAGCGTGAAGATTTCTGTTCTCTGTTGTGACAAAAAAACTATCAAAAGTATAGCCGGGATTTAAGGGAGCTAAAAGCAAAAACTTATCTTTTTTTGAATTTTTAAATTCAAAACGGGAAAAATGTTTAATTTCCTCGGATTGAGTTTTAGTTTTCTCCGCCTTTAAATCGGACGCATTAATTTGGGAAACTTGCATATCGGGTTTTTCTATTTCTTTTGGAATTTTATTTTCGGTTTTCTCTTGCGTTTTCTCTTCTTTTTTCTGTTGCGCTTTATCTGCTTTCGTATCTTTGGAACTTTTTTTGCCGAAAAGCATTTCTGCGGCAAAGTCAAAATCCAAGACTGGTTTTTCTTTTGTTTCCTCTACGATATTTTTATCGCTATCTGATTCTGAAACAGTTGTTTTACCTTTTTCTTTACCCATTTCTGCAAGCTGTTTTTCTAACTTTGAAAAAAATTCGTCACTGTTTAATTGTTTTTTGGCTGCTTCATCGCCCACAACCTGCCAGTTTTGAGTATCAGGCACCTCGTCTTCAAGATATTTGGGATTAGAAACTTCCGCTCCCTCTTTTGCCTTAGCCAATCCGAAAAGACTGCTTTGTATTTTGCTGAAAAAATCGTCCTTTTTTGCAACTTTCAAATTATCGGGTTTAGTACGAGAGGTAGTTTTTTTTGTTATTTCAGTCAAAATAGACATTATCTTTTTTATTCTGTCTACAGTTTCGGGATTAATGTCTTTCAAAAACAAACAAAAACTGTATGGCTTTTGCGCATATTTTGCGGAGTCCACAAAAGGAGTCAGTTTTTGGTATACAAAACTCAGGTCTTTTTTAACTCCATCAAAAAAAAGCAAATACCGCTGTTTAGTTTTATCGGAAGGTTTTACTATCTGCCAACGACTTATCATTTTAAATTTTCTCCGTTTTTAAACAAAGAGAGATATTGCGAAGTATAATTAGGAGATTGGAAACCAAATTTGTAGTTTGTAAGAAAAAATTATCTTATAGGCAGAACATTAAAAAAGTTCGCCCGCAACTTTTACTACCTCTTCTTGAGTGGTTATGCCTTTATGAAACTTATCCACCGCATCCATCAACAAAGTAGGCCCGCCTGTTTTAGATGCAAGAATTTTAAGTTCGCTCATGTCCATATGACCTTTTGC
>DATKZD010000105.1:0-2901 GCA_035528195.1 Elusimicrobiales bacterium | reverse complement strand
TACTGCTTATATCATAATTTTTCAAACCATTGCTTGGTTTGATACTTGCTTTTTGCAAGTTCCCTAACATTGGTTATAAAATTGTTTTCGGCGTTTTCTCTTTGAAATGCAATACCCCATTTATCGGCTATGGCTTTAATTATTGCAGTTTCAAGTTCGGGTTGTTTTTGTCTTGCATCATCAATTTGTAGAGAACCCTGATACAGCACAACGTCTTTAAATTTTCGCACAGCCCCCCCGAGTATTTTTTTTCCGTCTTCAGTTACTAAATCAAATTTGACGGGATTTACAAAACATTGCGCAGCTTGACCGTTTAACTCGGGCATATATTGCGTAGAAGGTTTTTCCTCTAGACATGGTTTGCACGGTATTTTTCTTTCCAGTAAACCTGCATATACCGCCTGGTGTATTTTAGAATATATTTCCATAGGTCTTAGCGACGATTGCGAAGGAAAAATACAGGAAAATGTAAGGTCGCATTTATGAAAAACAACCCCGCCTCCGGTGGGACGCCTTACAACGGATACATCTTTAAATTCCAAAGGTATATTTTTCATAACATAATCGCAATTTTGTGCGTACCCGAAAGTAACGCCCGCCTCTGCCCAATTATAAAACCGCAAAATAAAATCCCCTCCCGTTTTGTCTACTTTCAACTCGTCAAAAGCCATATGCTCGTAAACATTCAAGGCGGGGGTATCTAGGACAAATCCTCTCATTATTTTTTCTGCCAGCAAATATCGGGGTTACGGGCTGCTGTTACTTCATCAAGTCTTTTTATCGGCATTTTATGGGGGGCGTTTTTAACGCTATCGGGGTTTTCCAAAGCAATGTTATGTATGTCTTTCATAGCGTTGATAAAGCTATCAATAGTTTCTTTATTTTCCGTTTCCGTGGGTTCAATCATAAGAGCTTCGGGTACTATTAGAGGAAAATAAATTGTGGGGGCGTAAAAACCGCGGTCTAAAAGCGCTTTTGCAATATCAAGCGTGTGGACGTTTAATTTAGAAGTATCGGTTTTAAGTACGCATTCGTGCATACAATAGTGATCGTACTGGGCGGGATAATACTCTTTTAAATTTGCAAGTATGTAATTTGCATTTATAATTGCATTTTCGGCAATTTCTTTAAAAGTTTCTTTATCATGCTGGCGCAGATAACAATAACTTTTAAGTAAAACTCCCACGTTTGCAAAATAAGACCTTACCATTCCTATTGAATCGGGGTAGTTGGAATTTGTTTCGTATTTACCGTTGTTTAATACAATTCTTGGAACGGGCAAAAATTTTTCCAGTTTTTTTACTACTCCAACGGGACCTGCGCCAGGTCCGCCTCCGCCGTGAGGGGTAGAAAAAGTTTTGTGAACGTTAATATGCATTATATCAATGCCGAAATCTGCAGGTTTACAAAGTCCTATGAGGGCATTAAAGTTAGCTCCGTCCATATAAACTAAAGCACCTGCTTTGTGCGCCAGTGCGGTTATTTCTTTTATGTCGGTTTCAAAAAGTCCTACGGTATTTGGAACCGTAAACATACAAAGGGCGGTTTTTTCGGAAAGTTTTTGTTTTAAATCTTCAATGTCAACCTTTCCATCAGCACCCGATTTTACGGTTACGACTTTAAATCCGCATATACTTGCAGATGCAGGATTTGTGCCGTGCGCCGAATCAGGTACCAAAATTTCAGTACGTTTGTTATCTTTGTTTGAGTTGTGATAAGCTTTCGTAACTAAAACTCCAACCAATTCTCCGTGCGCCCCCGCTGCCGGTTGGAGAGTGAAAGCGTCTAATCCGGTAAGTTTACAAAGCAGTTTTTCAAATTCGTATAAAAACTCCAAAGTTCCTTGCGCAAATTCGTCGGGGGAGAAAGGATGTAGCGATGTAAATTCTTCAATGGAAGCAATATCTTCGTAAGCTTTGGGATTGTATTTCATCGTACACGACCCAAGCGGATAAAAATTACTGTCAAGGGAATAATTTAATTTAGACAGATTTGTAAAATGCCTTACTGTGTCAAACTCGCTTATTTCCGCTAAATTTGGGGGAGATTTTCTAAGATGTTTTTCAGGTATATAGGCGTTGGCGGATTTTTTGGTTTTAGGAAACCGTACTGCTCTTCTTCCTTCAACGGATTTCTCTATTAATATATCTTCCATTATTACAGGCATTTGTGAGTTTTTCATTTTTGAAAGTCCTTTAAAGCCAAAACCAGTTTATCTATATCTTTTTCACTTTTTGTTTCCGTTACGCAAATGAGTAGGTTATTGGATAAATTTTTATTGAATTTATCCATAGCTACACCTGCAAGAATATTTTTTTCAAGTAATGCCTGTTGCACTTTTTCCGCCGTATCGGGGCATTCTACTACAAACTCATTGAAAAAAGGTCTGTCAAATTTGAGTTTAAATTTTGTCAGCTTGGAAATTTTTTCTGCTGCAATGTGGGCATTTTCGGTATTGATTTGAGCAACTTCCTTTAACCCTTGAGGCCCGAGTAAAGCTAAATAAATAACCGCATTTAAAGCGCAAAGAGCTTCGTTTGAGCATATATTGCTTGATGCCCGCTCTCTCCTTATATGTTGTTCTCTGGCTTGCAAAGTTAAAACAAAACCGCGGTTACCGTCGGTATCTTTCGTTATACCGCATATTCTTCCCGGCAGATGTCTGATGTACTGTTTTTTACAGGTGAAAATTCCAAGATACGGCCCACCGTAATTTAAAGGATTTCCCATCGGTTGTCCTTCGGCTATTGCAAAATCAGCATCATATTGTCCCGGGGGAGTGAGTATTGCAAGACTAATAGGATTTACCACCGCTATTAAAAGTGATTTATTGTCATGGGTTTTTTTTGAAATTAGTTCGGCATCTTCTATACATCCGTAAAAGTTAGGATTTGCCAAAAC
>DATKZD010000104.1:0-3312 GCA_035528195.1 Elusimicrobiales bacterium | reverse complement strand
AATAGACGAACCGTCAAATCCCATGCCTTCACTTATAGCGTGTTCAAACTCCCTGTGCGAAACAGTGATGGACTTAACCGCACCCAAAATATCAACAAACCATAATTTCAGAAATTTTACATTTTTAGATTTTATAATTTTAAGTATTTCTTTTATTTTGTTTTTATCTCTTCTAAGAGGCATTTATTTCTCCTTTTCTGTTTATATATTTTCCATAATCTTTTTTCATCTGCCACCTCTTGAAACTCTCATAGGGGATTTTTGACTAACGGGAATTTTTCGGGTTTTCTCTGCGTCTTTTTTAGCTCAATTTCTTCTACCAAAATGTTCGGCGCCACTATGGAACCTGCTACACTATCTAGGTTTACGGGATAGGACTCCATTTTATCTGAAGCTGCCGAAATATCCCTCAATGAACGCAGAGACAAATTTGAAAATTCAAAACCTTTTACTAATTCTTTCCTGCCATCACTAACAAAAATTTTATAAGCGTAAAAACTGTCCCTCGGAGACGGAATTGCCTCTATTACAATTCCATAATCTAAATCCAGTTCCTTACATCTTTGTATTAATCTATCTTCCAACCCCTTATCCGTCAAAGTTTTTGAGGGTTTTATTATAAGATTGCTTACCTGTGCGATGGGTTGAAAGTAAAAACCTCTGCCGTGCCCGTTGGGCATTTTGCGTTTTTTAGTGGGAGCGCGGCTTACAAGTAAATCTACAAGTTTTCCTTTTTTTATAAGTTCAACTTTTTGTGCTTTGACTGCCTGGTCGTCCAAAACGTAATACCCGAACAAATATTTACCGTCAAACTTTTCTATGGTGGGATCGCTTGTAACATCAAATAGAGAAGACATTACTCTCGTATCCAATCTATCGTTAAATTTACCCATCCAGGTGCTTTTATCCGATTCCGTCCAGATATCCCTGGTACTGCCTAAATTTTTTGCCAGTAAGGACTGAAAGAAAATACTAGACGCCTGACCTTTAAAAATAACAGGGCCTACGTAAACATCTCCTGAAGGAGCATCCATAGCTTCCAATACGCGCTTTGCAAATTTATCGGCTTCTTTTAGAAAGTAATCTACTTCGGGTACGCTTTCATCTTTGTGATACAAAAAATATTTTTTATCCTGTATTAAAAGTCCGTCCTTTGCCTGTGCGACAACATCAAACGCTATACGATAAAATCCCTTGCCGTATCTATAAACCGACCCTTCGGTGTTTACGTATCTTTTGTTTTCCGCATTACAATCAAATTTAACGGTAGATAGTTTTATTTGCGGATATTTTTTAAAAACTGCAGATATTTTTCGGATTTTTTTTGCCCAGCTTTTTTTATCGCAATCTATCTTTACCACATACTGTATAGACACGTTGGGCTTCATTTTTACAAAGTCATCTAGTTTTTCCGTAATATTTTTACGTTCCCTGTACGCTTTTTTCTTAGATAAAGTTTCAAGCACGTGTTTATAAACCGCATCGGTGTAAAGCCACAAGGTATTGCGTATGGCATCATAATCGTCTTCTACCGCAAGAGGTTTGGAAACAAGACTTAAATTTGCAAAATTAGAATTATCAAATTTATAGGTTCCTACACGAACATCAAAATTTCCAAGACGGATATGTATATTATCCTCAGTAATTAAAGCGCCCAAAGTTGCCATAAGACTGTATCTATTGGTATCTCTTACCGTGTAAGCGATAAAATACGGGGATTTAAAACCTTTCATTTTAAGTCTGGTAACGTTGCGAACGATTTCATCGTTCATAGCCCTTAAAACGACATCGCCCTTGGGCAAAGCCGCCAATATGTTTGACGAGCAAAAAAAGAACACAAAAATAAGTTTAATTTTTTTCATTCTTACTCTCACGGTACGGAGGTTTCAAAATAGGCGGTTTTTCCTGCGATTTTGATACCTTTTCAATCTCCATTTCCGATATTAAAATACTTGGCGAAACTGCTGATACTTTTATTTTGCCCGATTCTGCCGTGCAGTAACCGTTAAAAACATCGGGATCATCTGCGGCCGCAATTATTTTGCCAAAAGAAACCAATGGGGTTCCTACGATATCAACTCCTCTTACTATTTCATCCGGGCGCCCGTTGGGATAAACTTTGTAAACCAATATCGGTTGAACCTTAAAGGACTGGGGTAAAAAGCGGTGCGTAAAAGTAAATCCGCCGGATATATCGTCTATAATAAGCCCATAAGGTTTGCCCTGTTTTTTATTTTCTTCAATTAACATTTGACGAAGTTTTTTATAGGAAACCGTTTTGTTTGCAGATATTATCGTATTGCCCATCCTTGATACTATTTCAAGTCCGGGCGAACGCCTGCCGTGTCCGTTGGATTTGGGAAAACCCTCTATTGGACTTCTGCTCATTAAAAAGTTTTTTAAAATTCCGTTTTCTACCAGTACGACTTTTTGCGCTTTCATACCCTGATTGTCAAATTTGTAAAACCCTCTCAGGAATTGTCCTCCAAATCTTTCCAAAGTAGGATCATCAGTAATAGTAATTATATCCGAAACAACCCGCTGACCTATCTTTTTGGCAAAAGTCTGCCCCGATATTTCACTTTTCTGACGATGACCCTCTATGCGGTGTCCGAAAACTTCGTGAAAAAAAGTCGCACTTGCTCTGTTTTTTAATATAGCAGGTCCCGAATAGGGCTCAATGGCTTTGGCATTTTTCAAAGCTAAAAGTTCGCTTACGGATTGTTTAATATCTTTTATAACTTTGTCATCGGAAGGGAGGTCGGATAAATTGTTGACGTCATAACTGAAAACCCTATATAAATCCATTCCGTCTTCGGTACGGGTAATGAGATGGTACTGAAGTCTGATATATTTGTTGCCCGTTCTTATTTTTGTTCCCTCGGAGGTAACTATGTAGCGGTTTTCGGCCTCTACCGTCAAATTAACGCCGCTCAAATAAACAAAAGAGTAATCCTTTACCACTTTAGAAAACTTTTTTATTTTGCTTCGCCACAATTTTTTATCAATTTCGGGAAAGTCAATTTTCTCGTAATATCTGTAAGCTTTTTCTCCTATAGAAAAATCGTTAGAAGGGTCGCTTTCAAGCGAAGTAACCGCTTTATTGGTTTTTAAGTTTGTGTAATTTTCCTGTGCCTCCCTGAAAAAATGGTCAGTCCACCTCCACAGAGAAACTCGTAAGGCATCGTAATCGTCATCAATTAGGGTTACAACTTTTATGTTCGTACTTTTTCGCCCCATAAGCTGAGCACCTTTAAATTGATGGGTATTGTCAAATTTGGCAGAACCGACTCTTGCATCAATATCTAAGTA
>DATKZD010000103.1:0-2994 GCA_035528195.1 Elusimicrobiales bacterium | reverse complement strand
GGGTAGAAGTTTGCATTGGCGTAGCGTGAGTAAACCGTTGACAGTAATGCCATGTTATGGGTAAAATTTCATTATGGTAGCTATAGTTAAAGGATTGGTTTTTTTGGTGTGGGCATTTGTAACCGTTTCAGTGGGTTACCTGTTTTATAATGTTTTCTATTACGATTTACCCTCTAAAATACGTTGGAGTTGGATTATAACGGGTATTGTTATTCTTACTTCAGCAACACTTATTGCATACAACATACTGTTTAGCAGTAAGAGATAAAACAAAACGTAGTACAGTTATTTAAAGAAAGAAATTTTTTTTCGTGCTTTTAGTACATCACGGCTGATTTGGGATTTTAGTTCATCAATGGACTTAAACTTCTTTTCGTTTCTTATTTTCCACAAAAATTCAAAGGTTATCGTTTTTCCGTATATTGTTTTATCAAAATCCAATATGTGTATTTCCGTAGCCAAATGTTTGTGTTGTATATTTTCTATAGTTGGGCGATGTCCTATATTGCATACACCGTTATAAATGCCGTCGGATAAATGTACTTTAACTGCAAACACGCCTTTCGGCAGCATTTTATCCGGATTTACTTTTAAATTTGCGGTAGGAAAACCCAGCTTCCTGCCGAGTTGCTTTTCTTTTATTACTATGCCGCTTGCGCTATAATGCCTTCCCAACATATTATTTACTTTTTCTATTTCGCCTTTTGAGAGTATCTGTCTTAATACCGAAGATGAAATTTTATGTCCGTAAGCACAAACAAACGAAACTACTGTTAAAGGAATAGCGTATTTTGCGCATTGATGCCTTAAAAAATCCATATGCCCGCTACGATTATGTCCGAAGGCAAAATCTTTTCCCACAATGAGCCCTTTCATAGCGTATTTTTTCATCAGCGTATCTTGAAAAAATTTTTCGCAGGACATACGGGCAAATTGCCTGTTAAAATTTATTTTGACTGCTTTATCTACGCCGGTAGAAATAATAAGTTTTCTCTTTTCGTGCGGTAGAGTTAAAATATTTCCCGTCGTATTTTTTGTGAGTAATAATTTTGGAGGAGTATTAAAATAAAGGGCGGTGCTTTTGAAACCATATCTTTTTGCTTCTCTTTCAAGCAAGGTAAGTAAATATTTATGTCCCCTGTGTACTGCGTCAAAAGTTCCTAACGTTACAAAACTCATAATGGCGTTACTTCGCGGGCCGACATTTCTTTATCGGCGGTTTTAATTTTTTCATCTCGTTTACAATTCTTTTTTCTATTTCTCTAAAAGACATTTTAGTTTTAAAACCTGCCGCATTTTTATGCCCGCCTCCATCGAAACTTTTTGCTATTTCGCTAACGTCTAAACACCCCTTTGAACGAAGATTTACGGCAATAATGTTATCAAACTCTTTAATTAAAGCGGATACCCTGACATTAGGTATCATAATTGCCAAATTTGATATGTCTTCGGTGTGTTCAGCTAAAGCTTTGCTTGATTTAAAATCCTCTCTGGTTAAATGCATTATCGCAAACTGATTATCAATTACTTTTAGACTTTCTAATGCTTTTGCCGTCAGTTTAAGGGAGGCAAGGGCTTTAGTGCCGTATATAATGTCGTTTATTTTGTGATGTTTTACACCCAGCTCAATTAATTTTGCAGCTGTTCTAAATGTGGTAGGCGTTAAACTGGCATAATAAAACCTGCCTGTATCGGTTACAATCCCTATGTAGAGACATTCTGCCTGCCGAACGGTAAGTTTTATCGGCATTTTTTCTATGATTTTAAAAATAATTTCGGAGGTGGATGAGGTATTTTTGTCTATGTAATTTATATCGCCGTAATCCGAATGTGTTTTATGGTGATCTATGTTTATAATTTTTTTTGATTTTGCGGCTATAGAAGATATGTCCCCCGCGCGTTTTAAAGTTGAACATTCAAACAATAGGCATACGTCAAATGTCTTTCCTTTAGTAGGAAGTTTTTTTGCGTTTACCCAATTGATAAAGGGCATAAATTTCAAATTATCGGGTATTTTGTCGGTACTAAAAACATATACTTTTTTTTTCATCTGTTTTAAGATGGACGCCGTGCAAAGGGCGGCACCCAAAGTATCGCCGTCGGGGTGTTGGTGAACTGCAATGAAAAAAGTTTTATATTTTTTCATTGCGCTTATTATTGCCTTTATTTTTGGCGTAAAATTACTCATGTTCGTTATGGTCTTTTTCTTTTTTTATTCGGGTTAACACTTCTTCAAATCTGTTTGCATTTTGGGCAGTAGTATCAAATTCAAAAATAAGCGACGGTATTCTTTTGATTCTAATGCGTTTGGACAAATACGGGGCTACGTTGCGTTTGATGTCTGCAGTTATTTTTTGCAATTCGGCGGGAGATTTTTTTTCCCCCATAATAGAGTAATAGACTTTTGCATTTTTTAGGTTTCTTGCCACTTTTACCGCAGAAATTGTTATCACTCCGCCAAATTTATTTACGTAATGCCTGGAGACAAAACTGGCAATTTCTTCCAAAAAAAGGCTTTCAAGTCTTTTAACTCTATCAATCATTTTCTTTTAGTCTTCGGACTACAGTTTTTTCCCGTATGGTTTCAATAATGTCATCGGGTTGAATATCTTTGTAGTTCTCTACAAGAATTCCGCACTCATACCCTTTTTCTACTTCCTTTACATCTTCTTTAAACCTTTTAAGCCCTGTAACTTTAGATTTAAGTATCACTTCGTTGTTGCGAAGCACTCTTGCTTTAGTTCCGCGGGTTATTTTACCCTCAGTTATCATTGAACCGGCAACTAGACCTGAAGATAAGTTAAATTTCTGTTTAACTTTTGCTTTACCTAACGTTTCTTCCACTATTTCAGGTTCCAACAGACCTTCCATAGCGGCTCTGACATCTTCCAATAGTTCAAAAATGATGTTGTAATTACGTATTTCTATGCCTTCTTTTTCCGCTTCTTCTTTTGCTTTAGGTTCCGTATCGGTGTGGAAACTGAAAATTATGGC
>DATKZD010000102.1:0-2970 GCA_035528195.1 Elusimicrobiales bacterium | reverse complement strand
CAACCCTTTGATTTAGCCGTTTTAACAGCTTCTATAACGTTTTTACTGTTACCTGAAGTGGATATTGCAATTACAACATCTTTGTCGTTTGCCAAAGCTTCTATTTGACGGCTAAAAATCTCATCAAAAGAAAAATCGTTTGAAACCGACGTAATAATAGAAGTATTGCAAGTTAAAGCTATGGCAGGCAGTGGACGCCTATCTGCTTTAAACCTGCCGACAAATTCGGCTGCCAAATGCTGGGCGTCGGATGCGCTTCCGCCATTTCCCATAATCAACAGTTTTCCCCCTTTAGTAAACGAAGAAATAATTTTTTCTGACAATGTTTCCAGTTTAGGAGGTAAGTCGGTTTTTAAATTGTTTAACGTTTCTATTAACCCGTCAATTTTATGAGATACATTCATATTTTATCCTCAAATTATAAATTAAAAAGCGGATTTTAAACTAATTCCGCCGATATGCCCGTCATATTCGGTTGTAACTAAGTTTGAAGAGCGGTTTTTAAATCCGTAGTTTACTCCTGCAGTCAACCAAGTTTTAAGATGCCATGAAATTTCCGCCCTAAAAGTTGAATACCTGTCATCGCGCCTTTTGGCTGCATCATTATTAATTTCCGGATACTGGGCAATCTCCCAGCCAAAACCCAAATTAAAATCAAACTTATCCATTGTATGGAACCAGCTTAAATCAATTAAGGTAGAAGTATAAAACCTGCTCAGTTCATTTACGATATCCAAACCCGTTTCTATATTTTTTCTTTCGGCTATTAAAATTACACGGGATTGACTTTGAGGTTTCCACACAACTTGAGCATCAAAAGTAAAGGTATCGTATTTGTTGCCCGACGTATTAGGCGCTAGAACAAAGTTATTTTCGTATTTTCTAAATTCAAAACCCGCACCTATCTTACCGATAATTTCAGGACTTAATTTTTTTTCTATTGAAATAGAGGCATTGTGAGATTTCGCATCGTGCGTATTAACGCTTTTAAAATCAGTACCGTCATATTTGTAATTTACAAATACGGAAGTCTCGGGAAAAAACAGATAGGTAAAACCGCCCGATGCATATAGATGGCTTCTGTCCATACTGTTTAGTGATGAAGGCAGATAATTGTGGTTTATGTGCCGTAGATTAGCTCTGAGTCCCAATTTGCCGCTTAATGGAAATTCCGTAAAAAAATTCAGGTCATTTTTCGTTCTTTTTGCGCGCACCGTCATCTCGGATGTTTCCTGACTGGTGGTAGCAATATAATTTTCTTTAAGCGCAACAGTCAGCTCACTTGGAAATTTTATTTTAAATCCGCCGTGTACGTCATGATAAACTGCATTATTTGCAGACTGTTGTTCGGAATAGGTTAATAAATCAAATTTGTATCCGCCGTAAACGTATGAATTTTGAAATCCCTGCTTGAATTTAAAACCTACCGCCGTTTGATTTATGTAGGCAAAAGTTTCGGCATTGGCGGTCAGGTATATGTTACTGTCATAAACTCCCTTAGTATCAAGGAAGTATTTGAAATAGCTCTTTTTACCCACCAAAGTATTATTTAGGTAAGCATTATCGCCAAAGACAAAATCTTTCAAATCGGTGTCATACTGAGTGAAAATGTTGAATTCTTCCTTGGTAAAACGTTTGAAAAAATCCGCAGCTTTTGCTTTTCTACTTTTTCTAGCGGTGGCTACCTGTACTAACCCCAAATCGGCTACGGTAAGAACGTTTGGAGAATTTAAAATTTTCGTTTCCTGACTTCCTTTTAAATCCGATATTAGAATTCGTCCTTTTTTAGCAGAAATTACAAGCTGTTTATTAAATTTAGCTATCTCTACATCTGCCCTACTCGCTAAAACCAAATTATGTCCCGAACTTGTTTGCAATTCTATCGGTACCTGACTTGAGTTTATTTTAAGGAAATTTGGCTTATAATCTACCGTAAAATCGGCCCCTGCAGTTGCTGTTATTAAGTAAGTATCAACTAAAATTTCTACGCGTCCGTTAACAACTTCCAATCTTGTACCGGAAACTATACGACTTTCCTTAGTAAGTAAGCTCTTCTCGCCCGCTACATATTGGTTTACGACACCCTCCATGTCCCTTACTTTGGTAGGTATTGCCGACTGTGCAGATGTTTGAGCAACTGCATTTAATATAAAAAATATAGAAAAAAGGAGTGATGCTAACAAACGTTTCATTTTGTACTCTCCCGATATGAGAATTTAAAAACTGCAAAACTAAGCTATATTATATAACATTGCGGGCAATATCTTTTGCCTCCGACATTATCAAATAACTTCCAATAGACTTTTTTCCATCCATCCCTTTAGGGAGCGGTTTTTTATACCGACCTCGTACCAATTATCTTTCAATCCCAAAATCTCCACGAGTTTTCCTTCGCTAATAGAAGCTAAAGAACCGAAGTTATCACCGGGCCCGCTTTTTATTACAGCAGATGAGTTAATTACAACCGCTAATTTATTTTTACTGTTTAAATGCCTTGAACCTGCCCATAATCCTATCGCCAACGTGATAGCCGCCAACATAATTAGATACGTCTTTAAAGTATTGCGCAGGGATTGTTTTAATAAAAAAATTCCTGCACACAAAGTTAATAACCAAAAACATAACCAAAAAAATCCTTTAAGTTCACCCAACGAGAGGTAAAAGTAAGCGCTGTGAAAAACGGAAGGAACGCCTTTCCAAACTAGATTTTGCCCTGTAAGTTCCAATGTCATTGATAGATTTTGTTTTATATCCCTGTTGCGGGGAAGCAAATTAAAGGCTCTGTAAAAACTTGCTACCGCTTTTCCGAGTTGATTGGTTTTGTAATAACAATTACCTAAATTGTAATGGTAGTATGGATTTTGCGGATTTTTATCCGCTAACCCCCGATAAATGTCTATTACCTGCTCAAAACGACCTTCGCGATACAAAGTATCTGCTTCGCTTGCGTCATTTGCCAAAACGCCGCAA
>DATKZD010000101.1:0-6141 GCA_035528195.1 Elusimicrobiales bacterium | reverse complement strand
TAAAGGCAACAAATTTATTAAGTAAAGTCTATTGATGAATATGTCTTTCAGATTATCATCTAGTTGTTTTTGTGATTTTATTGTTTTTGATAATTTAGTTTTAACTTCCCTAAATTCATTTTTTTTGAGAATATTCCCTTGCTTGTCTACGCTATTGCATAATATTTCTAGTGATTGCGTTAAAAACATGAATTTGTGAACCCATGTGAGTGGAAACATGGTTTTAGTGTGAATATACAACTCCAAAGCATATTTTGAATTTTCGTAAATTTCAATCCATTTAGAAAGAATTAATTGCAACTTGGGATTTGTTCTAATCAAATCAAAAGGAATAAGTTGTGAATATATTAGATGACTTTTAGCTTTTTTTATTCCAGAGTTATAAAAAACTTTCACATCCTCATTGTCTGTTGTCGTTAAAATAATATCTATTGGAATTGCTGGTTTGCCAAAAGCAAAAGTTAAAAAATCCTGAAGTAGCAAAATCCCATTTTTTAAACATTCTTGAAAATTACTATGCTTTTCAAAATTAAACTCAAAGCGATTTTTGTTGTAAATCTTAAGTTGCGGTTCATCAGATTTGTAAAAAGTGGAAACATTGGATTTCAAAGACAAAGTAAATGTTTTCAACTTTGCGCTAATTGTTAGTGGTTTATTAATTGTAATTTTACCTTTTTCAACAAAATCATTTTCAAAAAAATTATACCTAGTCCAATTTTCTGAGTTGAAGTAACTTGTTTCTACTCTTTTGAATATCATGTCTTCTATTTGTTTGAAATGGTATCCCCAAAAAACATATCTTGGTTTTATAATTTTACAATTTGGCTCATTTTCTATTTCATAATCGTATAAAGTGATAGGAGTATTATTGCAGTAACCTAACACAATTTTGGAATTATCTAAATATTTTTTGTTGCCAAATATTTCCTCAAGCGATAAATGGATTTCTAAAAAACTTCCCTTCTCTTTGTTTAAGAAAAAAACTCCTTCTTTTTGAGTATTTGCAAACTTCCACATATACCTGTATGTTGCATTATCATTCATTTTTTTATGTCCCAGTTACTAAAATATGTTACAAATATCCTTACTCTGCTTAACTCGCAGACTAGGTATATTTCACTATATTAATAAATTACAATCTAATTACATAGATATGCCGTCAGTATGCTTTAAATTTGATTGTTTATCTTTAATTCTTGTATTATTAAGGCGGAGTTAATTTATTGGAGGTGGGAATAAAAAATAAAATCCCCCGACATTCTCTTTTTTTGATTTAATCCCCCCTCGCCCCCCTTTATCAAGGGGGAGTACAAAGGGATTGAAAAAAGAAGAATTGGGGCGACATGGGAGGCAAGAAAGTAAAATAATTTTAGTTATGTAGATTCCCGCCAACGGATTGCGGGAACATGATTTGATTTGATTTTGGAGCTATTCTAGCGGAATAGCATGGTTTTGGTGAGTAATTAACAAAACGGCTACGAAGCCAAAAGTGAAGTTATCGTATTTGCTGTATCCTTAGGGATATGGCGGGCGATGATTCATTTTGAGCATTTCTTGATCCTCATTATGAACATCGCCTTTTTTTTGATGTTCTAATGATTGAGTTACTGTTTGTCAGGAACGAAACATAAGGAGTTAAAAAAAATGACATTACCGGATTTTATGGACGTAGGAAAAGAAATGGGGGATTTAATTAGAAAAAGAAGAATAGAACTTAAACTTACTAAAGCGCAGGTAGCTAAAAGAGCTGATATATCAGTTTCAAGATTAGAGGATATAGAAAAAGGAAAAGGAAGAATTTCGCTTACGAAAGTATGCGCTTTATCCAAAGCATTGGATATGTATCCGCATACATTGCTGTCATGTTGAGAGAAGTTGGGAGTTTCAAAATATAGTAAAATGAGAGTGTGAAACGTACTTGCTCTTTGTTATGTTGGAAATTGAAAATTGTAAGATAGGGTATATTTTTGTTCTTTTAAATTCATATCCCCCCTATTTTTCCTCCCCCTTTAACAAAGGGGGAATTAAAGGGGGATTTTATCCTTCGACAAGCTCATGATTTTATTACTTCGTTACAACTTTAATAAAATCACCCCCAGCCCCTCTTTGCTAAAGAGGGGGGATGAGAATGAAAAGATAAAAAACTTTCTATTTTGATTTGAGACTAGGCACTCTGAGCGAGTGTATATTGTAAGGGACGGCAGTCCCGAATATCCGAGCGAAGAGTAACGACGTCTCAAATCAAAAGAGGAAGTTTTGCCCCCGTAGCTCAATGGCTAGAGCATCTGTCTTCGGAACAGAGGGTTGGCGGTTCGAGTCCGTCCGGGGGCAAGAAAATTTGCTCTTTTAGTTTTATGCAAGCCTGCCCTCGAAATGCAGTAGTCGGGGGTCGCTGGCTCGTTCGGATATAACGGACTGCCGTCCTCCACGATATACCTCACTCGCCGCTCCTAGCATAAAACCAAAACTCCTAAATTTTCGGATTGGGAAGGTGTAAAAATTTGTTCTTTTAGTTTAATACGGAGCCTGCCCTCGAAATGCAGTAGTCGAGGGTTATTTGCTCGCATACTTGGGGGATAAACCCCCTAAAATACTCTTTAGCATAATTATCAAATCCCCCCTCCCCTCCGTCCTATACATTTAGGGGTTTTCAAAAACGTGCCATTCAAGGCACATTTTTGCCTTTGACAAGGGGGAGTTTAAAGGCTTATTTAACAGAACAGTGGATAAGGATAAAATTTAGAAAGTGACCCTAAACCACTTAGGGTTTATGATAAAATTGAAATTAGTACACTATTAAATTAATTTCTTATCTTTTCAAATCCCCCCTCCCCCCCTTTGACAAGGGGGAGTTTAAAAGGGATTTATCAAGGGGGAGAACGACTGTAGCTTTGACAAGGGGGAGTTTAAAAGGGAGTTAAACATAAACAATGGAGAACACAAAATGATAACAGCAGTTGACTTTAAAACAGGAATGATTTTTCGCGATAGTAAAGGACAGACTTTTGAAGTTCTAAGTTATATGCATCACCGCAAATCGCAGGCAAAAGCCGTAGTTAAAATTAAACTACGAAATATGGAAACAGGATCCATAACCGAAAATTCCTACCGTCCCGAAGAAAAATTTGAGCAGATACACATACAAAAAAAACAAGTTACTTACCTCTACACAGATAAAAACGACGCACATTTTATGAATAGTGAAAACTTTGAGCAATTTTCCGTACCCGTTGAAAAGTTAAAGAACCAGCTCAAATTTTTAACCGAAAATATGCAAGTACAGGGACTTTATTTAGGTGATGAATTTTTTGACATAGAACTGCCAATAAAAATGAAAATGAAAATCGCATCCACCGTTCCGGGCGTTAAAGGCGACACGGTATCCAACCTCACTAAAATTGCTTCTTTGGAAAATGGAGTGGAAATAAAAGTTCCCCTCTTTATAAAAGAAGGCGACGAAATAATAATTGACACACGCACGGGCGAATATGTGGAAAGAGCATAACCATAATGCTAAAAAAAGCAATAATTATTATCGCATTAATACAAAATTCCGCTTTTGCGCTTGAAATAACCAACTTAAAACCTACTGAGTGCGTAGGGAAAATATGCCAATCAGCTAATGTTACTTTCTCTAATGTAATTACCGTCTACGACGTTAAATATGTAAAAACCGAAGATAATTCTCATCTGATTATGCCTCTGACAAGCGGAAGAGCAAAAAACCAATACAGTAACGTAAGGATAGAATCAAAAACGCTTCACGATAAACTTATAGATGCCTTCCAAAACCGAAAAATAGAAAAAAAAGATATACTTCCTATTGATGTCAGGGTACTGTCTGCAAGAAAACTCTTGTCGGATTTTCGCATCGCAAACGTAAACATTCTCTTTGACGGCGAATTACTTGTAACTTTTGGGCTTTTGAGATTAACTACAATAAACTATAGAACCAAAACACCAACTATTAGTGAATTTGTTTCAATACCGAAAAATTTCAAATTCCAATCCCCGATTTTTGAAAATAAAATAAAAAAACTCATAAAAAGGGAGGGATTGAGAGTATCAAAAAAAACAAAATGATATGTTTTAACAAAACTCAAAATGTTTTGGTTATCCAAAACGTCAAAGAAGCCCGCAGTTTCAAAGAACGGCTGATAGGGCTATTAAACAGAAAAAGCATCCAACCTGACGAAGGACTTTTGATTAAACCATGCCGTCAGATTCATACGTTTTTTATGAAATTTGCAATAGATGCCGTTTTCCTAGACAAACAAAATAGCGTGCTTGAGATACTAACGCTAAAGCCCTTTCGCCTCTCCGCATGGATTGCCAAATCAAGGAGTGTTCTTGAACTGCCGACAGGCACAGGAAAAAAGCATATTAAAATAGGTGATGTTTTAGAATTTAAAAATTAATATAATCTCTATGAGTTGCAATGTTTCCAAACAGAGGATAATACAGTGGCAGAAGAAGAAAAAGAAGAAGAACTAAAAGGAAAACCGGAAAAACCAGGAAAACCCGAAAAACCTGCGCAGCCGCCAGATACCGAAAAGTCTGAAGAAAGCCCTAAGGTAAAAAGCATAAAGCAAATACTGCTCGCCTACAATCAAACTGATATGATTGAAGATGCGGAAAAAATTGCCAAAGCGGAAAATAAACCTCTGCATCAGGTTATGGTTGAAAAACATTTTGCAAGCGGAGCATCGGTACTGGAAGTAATATCCAAGGCATGGAACGTAGACTATGTGGATTTAAGTGAAACCGAAATAGATAAAAAACTTATACAGAAACTGCCCGAAGGCGTTGCAAGAAAATATAATGCAACCATATTTGCTCAGACGAAAGATATCTTTTCGCTGGCCATGGTAAATCCTTTGGACACAAAGGCAATTGGTGAAATAGAAAAGAGTATAGACGCAAAAGTAAAACCTTTTCTCGCTCTTCCGCAAGATATAACCGCAACCATAGATAACGTATTCGGTAAAGGCGAAAATACTTTGATGAACGAACTTTTGGCTTCTGTGTCCGGTCTTGGGGATATAGAAATACAAAAAGAAGCAAAGGCGGATATAACCGAAATAAGTGCAAACGCCTCCGAAGTGGAAAAATTTGTAAATGCCATTATTTTAGGCGCTTTAAACTGGAAAGCGTCCGACATACACATAGAGCCTTTTGAGGATCCCAGGGGTCAAACAAGTAAAGTAGTAGTCCGCTACCGCGTTGACGGAATGCTTTTGGATGCGGGATTTGTTGTACCGTGGGCACTTAGGCACGCAGTGCCTGCCAAGATAAAAATAATGACAAACTCTATGGACATAACCGAACGCCGCATTCCCCAAAGCGGACGCATACAAATCCTTGCGAAAGGTAACCCTATAGAATTTCGTGTTGAAATGATACCAACCATATACGGTGAGTCATGCGTAATGAGAATTTTAGACAGAAAATCCGTTCAGATGGAAATAGAAAAGCTGATGTTTTTGCCCGACACTCAGGAAGAGTTTTTAGAACTGCTAAAGGGCATAGGCGGTAAAAAGAATTTCGGATTAATTGTGGTATGCGGACCTACGGGGTCGGGAAAATCTACAACTTTATATGCGGCGCTAAATTATGTTAACCGTCCCGATATAAAAATCATAACTGCGGAAAACCCGGTGGAATACAATATAGAAGGAATTGTGCAGGTTCCCATAAATCCTGACGTAAAAATGGGTGAGGATAAAAGCTTTACGTTTGCAAACGCCTTGCGGTCTTTTTTGCGGTTGGATCCTGACGTTATTATGGTGGGAGAAATACGCGACGAAGAAACTGCAAGAATAGCAACCGAAGCCGCTATGACAGGACATTTAGTTTTCTCCACCATACATACCAACGATGCTCCCTCTGCTGTAACCAGAATGGTTGAAATGGGACTTCCGGCATATATGGTGGTTGCCACTTTAAAAGCAGTTTTAGCTCAAAGACTTGCCAGAAGACTTTGCCCAAAATGTAAAAAGCCCCACACCCCTACCGCCGAAGATATTGTGATTTTCAAAGAACACAAAGTTGAACTTCCAAAAGATGCCAAAATATACAAACCTGTGGGATGCCCCGATTGCAAGGGAGCCGGGTTTAAAGGCAGAGTAGGAATACACGAAC
>DATKZD010000100.1:0-7136 GCA_035528195.1 Elusimicrobiales bacterium | reverse complement strand
GGTCCAAACATAACGCTGTCGTATCCGAATTCCCATGCTCTTCCGTAAAAGAGTTCACCGTCGTGTTCAACATTGAAAAGGTCGCTGGTGTAATCGGCTAATACTGCGTGAAGTGAATCGTGCCAGTAATCATCAGTATCTTTCTGACCGAAAAACATCACTAGGTCGCCTTTTTCGCCAATATATTGTCTACCAATCTTGATGTTGTTAAACATTAAGAAATTGGCAATTTCAACATTGACTTCAGGTATTTCAATAGAACTCAGTAGACCACCGTTACCCCAAAAACCATTGGTGTTGGTTCCTACTGTACCCATTGCCGGTGTTCCCCAATAGCCGGAACCAATACCGTTCCAACTGTTAGCGCCCCAAACAAAGGTAACATTTGCCTTAACATCTTCCGTTAAGTCAAACGATGTTCCGACAGTGACGCGAGTAAGAGCTTTTCTTGTTGAGTCATCAGTCATAGAATCAAGATCAAAAGCATTGTTGACATAGTAACCTTTGGTTTCTACGGTGCCTTGAGTCTTGAAGTTCTTGAATATGCTAGCATTAGCTGCCATAGTTAGGCCTAAAAACAATGACAGCGCTAATCCTAATTTTTTCATGTACTTCCTCCTTAAGTTTTATCGTAAACCCCGTTAAAAAGGGGCCGTTAGTTCAACTGCGACTTTACTTCAATAGTCGCCCCGTTTTAACGGGGCCTACGTTTATGCCCAAGAAGTTATGTTTCTAGAAACAATCCGCAATCGCTTGCGGACTTTACACGTAAGATGTAAAAACTCCTTAGATACATAAAAGTTAACAGATTTGTGAAAACATGTCAATAACCATAATTAACTTTCAAACGGTCTTGTAAAAGAGCATACTCTCAGCCAACGGCTACCATATAATACTACTTAATTTTTTCGGATTTTGGAATATCCTTTGTTTCCTGCTTTTTACTGTCGTTTTCTTTCTGTTTTACAAGTTCGTCAAGCATTACATTTGCCGATTGTCCCCACGGCGACTCAGAATAATTATCTGATAGTATTTCGTAAATTTCTTTTGTCTTTAATTTATTTCCTTTCCTTCCGTACACGCCGGCAAGCTGGGAATAGATTTGAGGAGCCAACAAATGGTTGGGATATTTTTTTACGAAATTTTCTGCGGTCTTGATAAAGTCGTCATCTTTGTTTTGTGCCAGATAGCAGTATAGTAGCGAATTTATGGCAAATGGAACGTAGGATGTTGAGGGGTTATTTGCAATTATCTCGCCATAACTTTTTGCAGCTTCGTCGTATTTTGCGTTGTCGTATAAAATGTCGCCTTTTAAAATCAAAGCATAAGCAGCTGCGTTTGAGTTTGGATATTTTTCTACTATCCCGTCAAATTTTTCCAAAACTTCCGTTGGGTTAGAGGATTGTTGCAGTTCCTGTTCTGCCGTTGCAAAGTCCTGCCATGCAGCGATTTGCATTTTCTTATTTTTAATAGAGAGGAATGCGATAAAAATTGCAATTAGTACCGCAACTAAAATTGATACCAATATTTGTGTTTTGTATTTTTTTATTACGCGTTTTGTGTTTTGAACTCTTTTTTCGTATGCCGTTATTGCAACTTCCTGTTTTGCCCACTTTTTTACCATTTTTGAAATCCCGTGTTTATAATTTTAAAATTTCCATGCACGTTCCATTTTAGTATATTTCTGTTGGCAAAAACATATTACCGATAGTGTCTACCGATAGTGCCAGGCACTGTTGACGTATTGACATTTTTGTTGTTCCCTGCGCTTTTAAAGTGTTTAAGGTTTTGTTAGAATCTATCTCGTGGTTCTTATGCCCCCGTAGCTCAACTGGATAGAGCTGCTCCGTCCTAAGGAGAGGGTTGGTGGTTCGACTCCGCCCGGGGGTGTGAAAATTTGTTCTTTTAGTTTAATACTTCGTTACTTTTTTGCTCGCATACTTGGGGGATAAACCCCCTCGGGGTATTACTCACAAAAAAGTGCCTCGTCTTAAACTAAAATTCCTAAATTTTCGATTTAATAAAGTGTAAAAATTAATACTTGATTATGCTAAAAATGTCGTAGCCCTGCAGTTTTTCTCTGCCTTTTAAAAATCCAAGTTCAATTAAAAACGCAAGTCCTACCACTTTCCCCCCCGCTTGCGTGACAAGTTTTGCAGTTGCATTTGCCGTTCCACCGGTTGCTAAAACATCATCAATAATTAAAACTTTTTCTCCGGCAGTTATTGCATCTTCGTGCATCTCAACGGTGTCGGTTCCATATTCCAAAGAATAGGTAACGGCTTTGGTGGTGTAGGGAAGCTTCCCTTTTTTTCTAACAGGTATAACACCGGCATTTAGGGCGATTGCTACGGGCACTGCAAAAAGAAAACCCCTTGCATCTATTGCTACCACTTTTTTTATACTTTGATTTTTATATTTTTCAACAAATAAATCCAAAGATTTTTTAAGTGTCTCGGGGTTTTGAAGCAGCGGAGTTATATCCTTAAACACAATTCCCTTTTTTGGAAAATCAACAACGTCTCTAATTGATGATTTTAAATCTTCTATCGTGGACGAGTTAGTCATTTTTGTCTTCCTTTATTTTTTTTATTTGCTTTGCGGTGAGGTTTATTTTTTGTTTTCTTTCGGACAAATGTTTTTTTAAAAGATTTTATGGGTTTTTTGTGCGAAGGTTTTGTCGGGACTATCGTTGTGGCGTCTATCAAACCCATTTTGTGCACTTGTCTTTTAAATTTAAGTAAAGCCCTATTTGCAAGTTGGCGGACTCTTTCGCGTGAAAGTTTCAGTTTTTTACCTATTTCTTCTAAAGTGTAGAGTTTAGTTTCGTTTAATCCGTAACGAAGTTGTATGATTTTTCTCTCTCTTTTGTTTAGTAAGTTTAAGGCGTGTTTAAATCCGTTTCGTATGCTCGTTTTTAGAAGAATGTCATCGGGTGTGTTTTTATCTAAATCCGTTATGGTGTCGCCCAACGTCGTGTCGGAACTGTTTCCCATGGGGGTTGTTAAAGACGCCGTGCTTCGTATTACTCCCGACGATTCTATAACCGATTTTATTCGGCGTTCCGACCATTTTATAGCCCGGGCCATTTCTGATATTGAAGGATCGCGTCCGAACTTACTGTAAAGTTTATCCCATTGTTTAAGCCATTTTCTAAAATTCTCCCATGCGTTGGAAGGAATTTTAATTGTTGCTCCTTTTTCTTCTGCTTCCCGTCTTACGCGTTGTTCTATCCAGTATGTGGCGTAAGTAGAAAATCTATAGCCTCTTTTAGGTTCAAATTTTTCTACTGCATTCAAAAGCCCCAAGTTACCTTCTTCTATTAAATCCATTAAATCGGTACCGGGACGGCAATATCTTTTCGCAATAGGCACCACAAGTCTTAAGTTTAATTCAAGCA
The DNA here is from genome assembly GCA_035528195.1 of Elusimicrobiales bacterium. Taxonomy (GTDB): domain Bacteria; phylum Elusimicrobiota; class Elusimicrobia; order Elusimicrobiales; family Elusimicrobiaceae; genus DATKZD01. The sequence continues at coordinate 3,736 of DATKZD010000100.1, read as the reverse complement.
ATCTTTTTTTTGCGCGGGTGCTGCCTTTTTTTGCGCGTTTCCACAGAGAAAACATTTCTTCTCTGGGAACTGATTTTAAGAGTCTATTTATAGTCTTAAAGTACTGCGTTGCGGAATCTGTTTTTTCTGCCATAAACTTTTCCTAATTTAAACGCCCGCCTAATAAAGTATATTAAAATCCTTTTCGTTTTTTTCCGAAGGTAAGGGATTAGATTTAATTTCCGTTACTGATGCCATTGAATGTTCGGTTTTCAAAACCTGTTCAAATTTTTTTAAATCCTCTTTATCGCCTTGGGCTTCCAGTTCAACGGAACCGTCCGGGTGATTTTTTACCCAGCCCGTAATGTTAAATTCTTTTGCCATATCAATCACAAACCAACGATACCCAATGCCTTGCACTCTTCCAATAATTTTAGAGTGCACCCTCAACTTTTGCATAGAGAGATGTTACTATAAATTTTGCTGATGTTGCAAAAGAAAACCGATAGAGCTATCAAATGCGTTAGAAAAATGTAGGGACAAGTCGCGACTTGTCCCTACAGAAAAAAATATGTCGGAAAAAATATGTAGGCGAAATTTTTCGGGGAGACGGGTCGCTTTTCCAAACAACTTTAATGTAGCGACACTTCCTCGCTTATGGTTCAGTCGGAATTGGTTACTACAGTCGCAGAGCGTTCGGAAACGCTCGCCCCTGCTCAAAAGCATTGCAGGGGCAGGCTTCAATTCCCTTTACTCGCATAAAAAAAAATATACCCTGCATAAATCAAGATATATTTTTTTTCGGGGAGACGGGAATTGAACCCGCGACCTCTCGCACCCCAAGCGAGCGCGCTACCACTACGCCACTCCCCGTTTAATTGTTTTGGTGGGCAAATAAAGGAACACCGATATATTTTACCATTCTTTCAGGATATCGGAAAGTTCCTTATCAATCTGAACCAGTGTTTTTAGACTTTCCCGGTTGGTTTGAGAATCTGTTACATTCAAATTTATTTTTGACTTACTTCTTTTAGACAGATATTTTTTAGCGCCCTCAAGCGTCATTTTCTGCCTGTATATTAAATCTTTTATTGTCAAAAGTTTCTCTACGTCGTTTTCGGTGTACCTGCGATGTCCTTTTTGTGTGCGAACCGGGGTTAGAAGTTTAAATTCCAATTCCCATCTACGGATTGAATGAGGTGCAATCCCCGTCATTTTACTCAGGGTGCTTATTGTAAAAAACTTTTCCTCTTCAGACAATTCAAACATAATTAAAATGTTTTTTCCGACGCTTTAAACCGTATTGCCTTTCTTGGCGGTAAAGTTACGGTTTCTCCTGTTTTGGGATTGCGATATTGCCTTGCGGGGACAATTTTTGACCTAAATGAACCAAATTTTGAAATCACCACTTTTTCGTCATGTTTTAAAGTGGAAATAATGATGTCAAAAATTTTATCCACTATCACTTTAGCTTCTTTTTTATCCGGTAAAATTTTACCTATTTCTTTTATTATTTCTGCCTTATTCATTATTGGTTATCTTTGGGTTTTTCTTTTTTTGCCTGGTTTTTTTTCTCTAAGTCTTTAAAAATATCAGTCGGTTTTAAATCTTTCAGTTTTGTTTTAAACTCTTCTACTTCCTGATTTGATATCGGCTTATTTAAAACTTGCGATCTATTCAAAACCTGTTCCGTTATGTATATTGAACATCCCGTTCTTACAGACATTGCAATTGCATCCGAAGGGCGGCTGTCTATCTGATGTGTATCTTTTCCGTTTGATATGTAAATTGATGAGTAATAGGTGTTATCTACGACATTATCTATCACTACCTTTGTCATTTTGTACCCGGCTTTTGAAATTATTTCCGACATCAAATCGTGAGTAAATGGACGGGGTAGGGCAATGCCCGAAAACTTTATCGCAATTGCCTGTCCCTCCAGGGGACCTATCCATACGGGAAGCAGTCTAATTCCCTGCATTTCCTCTAAAAAAACTATTGCATCATTTGCCGTAGTGGCGATAGAGTAGATTCTTATTTCAAGTTCTTTATCATTTTTTTGCATCTTTAAATCCCATGGGTTTTAACAGATTTTCAAGACTTTTACCCTTGTATACTATATTGTAGATGCTTTTTACAATGGGAGCATTTATTTTTTTTCTGACCACGATAGCATTTAAAACTTTGACGGAATTTATGCCTTCTGTCACGGTTTTTATTTGTTCTTTTGCCTTTGTAAGATTTGTTCCTTTTGCCAGTTTATGTCCAAGTAAGGTGTTACGCGATTTAACGGAACCGCCTGTCAGTATAAAATCTCCAAGTCCGCTAAATCCATATACGGTTTTGCTTTTACCGCCGAAGGATTTGATTATGTTATTCATCTCGTCCATAGCTTGAGTAATAAATGCGGCTTTGGTATTTTCACCGAATTTTTCATCTATTATTCCACAAGCTATGGCAAAAACATTTTTTAAAGCTGCGCCCAGTTCTACAGCTTTTCTGTCCGTAGTTGTTTCAATTGCCAAAGGGTATCCGTTAAAATAATTTTTTAATTTGTTTAAAAGTGCGGGAGTTTTTCCTGCTAAAACAAGTTTCGTCGGCACCATTACTGCTACTTCTTTGGCGAAGCTCGGGCCTGAAATTGCAAAAACCGGATTTTTGTTTTTAAGCTCGCTTTCAATAACTTCGCTCATGGTGAAATAAGTTTTATATTCAAGTCCTTTACTAGCAGTTATTATGGGAGTTTGAGGTTTTATATATTTGGAAATTTTTCTGATAAGTCTTCGGATGCCTTTTGAATTTATTGCCACTATAATAGCGTCTGCGTCTGCAAGCGATTTATAGAGAGAATCTGTTAAGATTATTGTTTTGTTAAACTTAAATTTTTCTAAACTAGGGTGTTTTCCGGTTTTTTTTATCTTGTCAAATAAATCCCTATCGTATTCCCACAGCGTTACTTTGTTTCCTTTGTTTGCAATATGGTTGGCCAAAACGCTGCCCCAAAGACCTGCACCCAAGACGGTTATTTTTTTTGTCATTTTATTTTTTTTCTGAGCCATCTTTAAATGCGAGTTCTTTTTTTGACATTAGTCGCTTTATGTTTGGAATATGTTTGTAGAGTATTACAACCGAAATAAACGACGCCATTATTGAGTAGGGCATGGGATTATCCAAAAGGATAAAACTTAAAATGGGGAAAATTATTGAAGCTGCTATAGACCCTACCGAAATATGCCCCGAAAGGGTAACAAAAATTACAAACACAACAAAAGAAATAAGAGTGGGAACAGGAAGCATAGCGGCGAATATACCCGCTGAAGTGGCTACGCCTTTTCCTCCTTTGAAATCTAGAAATATTGTCCACATATGACCGAATATCGCAAGTATTGCGCATCCTACTATGAGCCAATGATTGCCTTGGTAAAAATGCATTGCAAGCGCTATAGCGGCATATCCTTTAACGGCATCAAAAAACAAAGTTAACCAGCCCGCCCATTTCCCGACAGTGCGGTATACGTTTGCCGCCCCGGGATTTCCCGAGCCGTAGTTGCGAATATCAATACCCTTTAGTTTCTTTGTAATTATGTAGCCCGAAGGTACGGACCCTAAAAGGTAACTGACCACTAAAAGTAAAAAAGCTCTCAACTCCATAAATTTATTATATAAATTTTACCGACAGGTAATGCAAAAAAAAAGATGTCGTACATTCAATATGTTTTCATGTCGGATGTGTTGTGTGAATTAAGTAATGGTAAGG
>DATKZD010000099.1:0-3009 GCA_035528195.1 Elusimicrobiales bacterium | reverse complement strand
TCCCCCTTGTCAAAGGGGGGGAGGGGGGATTTAAAAAGTAAATCAATATGACAGGTAAAATAATCTCTATTAAAGACGGTAATGCGGAAATTGAAATAATCTGTGCCGAAATGCCCGACAAGCAAAAATGTTTCCAGGGGTGTAGCGGGTGCAAGTTTTTTGCAAAAAAACATAATAACCCCAATATAATTACCGCTAAAAATGACGTCAATGCCGCTATAGAACAACTCGTGGAAGTTCAGTTAAAAGAAGGGATAAAATTAAAAGGCACAATACTGCTTTTTGCAGTTCCTTTATTGGTTTTTTTGGCGGTCGTGGGATTTTTAACTTACTTTAAAATAACCGCCGTTGTGGCGTTCGTAACGGGAGTGGCGGCAATAGCCGTTACCTTACTTTTACTAAAAGCTCTGCTTAAAAATAAAACTTTCTATTACATAACGAATATCAAGGAGATGAAATGACAGAAAATTTAATACCGATAATTAGTTTATCCGCAATCGCATTTATATTGGGGGTGGTAATACTTATAATATCCAAAAAATTTCACGTCCAAACTGATCCCTTGGTTGATTCAATAAATAAAATACTTCCCGGAGTAAACTGCGGCGCATGCGGTTATGCAGGATGCTCAAATTTTGCAGAAGCACTGGTTAAAACAAGAGATACTTCAAAGGTATGCCCCGTAGGCGGAAAAGCATTATCAGAACAAATAGGAAACTTACTCGGCATAAAAATGGCAGATATAAAGCCCGTAGTCGTGGCTGTGTTATGTCAAGGCAATAACGAAAAAGCAAAGCTCACGGCCGAATATAGGGGCATAGCCGACTGCTGGGCGATATCGCAAGCATACACAGGTCCCAAAAAATGCCCCAATTCCTGCATCGGATTTGGTTCGTGTATACCCGCATGCAAATACGGCGCATTAAAACTGGAAAAAGGACTTATTAAAGTTATTGAAGAAAGATGCGTAGGTTGCGGCGCATGTGTAAAAAAATGTCCTAGAAACGTATTGGTAATGCAGGAAAAAAAAGAAAAAAGATATTTTGTTGCCTGCCAGTCCGTAGACAAAGGAGCTATGACAAGACAGTATTGCTCCATAGGATGTATTGCGTGTACGTTATGTGTTAAATCGTGTAAATTTGATGCAATAAAAATAGAAAATAATTTAGCGGTAATTGACCAAAATAAATGCGTATCCTGCGAAGCCTGCATTAAAGTCTGCCCGACTAAATGCATTACTCTACACCAAGATAAAGTTCCGGCTAAAACTCAATCGCTTTAAAATAGCTAAAAAAAACAGGTGGGTATACAAGTCAAGTAATTTGTTGACGACAAATGATTAGATGACGAAAGAAGCGATATTTTTTTAATCCCCAGGCATTTTTCTTTTTTTGATTAAATCCCCCCTCCCCCCCTTTGACAAGGGGGAGTACGACTGTAGCTTTATCAAAGGGAAGGAAAAACTAAAAGCAAAATAATAAATGAAAAATGTTTTTTTATTTTAATAAAAAAACATTAACAGATATCCCCCTTGTCAAAGGGGGGGAGGGGGGATTTGATAATTATGTCAAAGGATGTTTTTTTTAAATTCCGTACGTCTACCAAATATCGCGCGAGCTGGATATAATTGACATAGGATAAGTAAGAAGCGAACCGACGGATGTATTTGCCATCAAAACATGTCTTACCAAAACCTCGCGTCCTGCGGAAAGTCCTGATATCCCTATCTCAAAACCGGAAGGAAAATTACCCGACTCTACCGCATACGCAGGAACAGGGTGCTGCACACTACCCATATCTGAGGTATTCGGAGCAATTCCGTATCTATAACTACCCATCATTAAACCTGTCGTAATTTTTGTCAAAACCTTATGTTTGTTTTTACTTATTGCGTGTACGGCATCAAGAGTTTTAACCCCTTCCCCGGCAGAAATTGTCAAATTGTAAAAACTTAACGCTACATCACTCATAGAAGATGCAAAGCAGTACGATACCCCTTCATTAACCAACGCCGCTATCGTGTTGGGTTTTTTAATGGGATTACTTATGTCTTCCAATTGGTTACAATCAGCATATTTATTACTTTCCCACTCAACAAGTTTGTAAGTCTGCTTGTTAAGTATTAAAGGAGAGTCATCTGAAGTTAGGTAATAGTAAATGAACCTGTATAAATCTATTCTAACCGATTGAGTTTTTGTTCCCGATGCGTCTGTTACAATGTTTTCTAAAATGGCAGGCATAATGTTGTATGTAAAAAATAAACTGTTTCCAAAAGTGGTACCGTCAAAAGTAGTAGAACTCGGAGAAAGAGAACCGCTTTGTCTGATAACGGGAAGTTTTGAACCTGACAAAACAGAAGGACAATCGGTTAAATCTATCACATTTAAAAAAGCGATATCTTCCGCTTTTTCCTGAAAAAGACGCTTATTTCTGCCAAGTCTTATATAAATTCTGTTTATCGTCTCCTGGTTTACCTTTTTCATAGAATTGAATGCCTCAAACGTAACAAACGACTTATTCATGGATATAAAGAGTAGCGTTAAAATAGGAATGACGATGGACAGTATGCCGACTGTCATTATAACTTCAACTAAAGTAAAACCTTTTTTATTCATATTCACCTTTTTACAAAAATTCTTTGTTGATCATAAGCATAATGAGATGCAATGGAATTTCTAAACACCTCTACTCTAAGCAAATAAATTCCTTCAGGAAAGTCCGCAGTCGGAACATCCCATGTTTTTGTAAGACCGGTAATAATGTGTGAAGAATTTAAACTTCTTTCCCCCGGGGTTGTCACAGTGGTAGTGTTACAAAAATACCACGTAGCCCCGTTATCTTTAGAGTATTTCATATGATAAATTAAATCAGCTTCCGCCGCTATATCTTCGTAATCATCGGGATATTCAAAGGTATATTTTGATGTATCCCACCTGCGCCACCTAAACTCCCAGCTTACGTCAACATCTTCTGCCGAAATTTCCGCAGTCATCGTGGGATTTGTAATTT
>DATKZD010000098.1:0-4562 GCA_035528195.1 Elusimicrobiales bacterium | reverse complement strand
TCCCCCTTTAACAAAGGGGGAATTAAAGGGGGATTTTATTTATCTCCTTGCAATTATTTTTTAAATCACCCTGCTTGCCATAAACTCAACATAGTTTATGGCTACGCTTCCCTCTTTGCTAAAGAGGGAGGAAAAGGAGCTAAAGAGGGGAGATGAAAATTTGCACAGAACAAATATGAAAGTATTTATAAAAACTTTTGGATGCAGGGTAAACCAGATAGAAACCCAATCTATCCTTGAACACCTTTTAAAGCATGGATATGACCAAACATCGGACTTTAAAAAGTCCGATGTTTGCATTTTAAATACCTGCACGGTTACCGAAAAAGCAGATAGAGACGTTGAAAAAATGCTTAGACAAATTACTTTTCATAATCCTACATGCAAACTTATCGTTGCAGGATGCTACGCCACCATGCATCCCGAAAAAGTCCTTGAAACTGCATCGCAGGCACTTATAGTATCCAACGTTAAAAAGTCGGAAATACCGAAAATTTTAAACATAAAAAAAATCTCAAAAGACTTTACCGTAACCCGTCAGGAAAAGCGTTTGCGCGCTTTCGTTAAAATCCAGGACGGATGCATTCAAAAATGCTCCTATTGTATAGTTAGAAATGCACGCAGTGTCTTGTGGTCCAAACCCGTTAAAAAAACACTTGAAGAAATTAAAAATCTAATCCTTAACGAGCACAAAGAAATTGTGTTAAGCGGTATTAATATAGGAAGTTACAGATGTCCCGATACAGAAAAGGATTTGGCGGATTTAGCAGAGGAAATTTTCAAGCTTGAGGGGGATTTTAGAATACGATTTTCTTCTATAGAGGTACATTCCATAACAGATAAATTAATTAGAGTAGTTTCTAATGCGGGAGATAAATTTTGTAATTATTTCCATATTCCGCTTCAAAGCGGCTCAGATAAAGTACTACGCGATATGAATCGCAATTATGATACTACTTACTACCTCAAAAAAGTCAATTTTTTGCGCACACATTTTAAAAACATCGGTATTTTTGCCGATGTGATTGCAGGATACCCTACCGAAAAAAAAGAACATTTTGAAGAAACTGTAGATTTCGTAAAAAAAATAGGTTTTTCAGGGTTACATGTATTTAGTTATTCCAAAAGACCTTATACAGACGCTTTTAAACTGAAAACTTTGCCTGTTGCAACGGTAAAACAGCGCTCAAAAGCGTTACGGGATCTAGATAAAAATTTAAGGCGAAAATTTGCCGAGAGTTTAATCGGTACCACGCAGAAAGTTTTGATAGAGAATGTTTCCCCTTCTTCCAAATCAGCACGTGCGGGCGGCAATTGCGCATCGGGGCTTGCTTCTAATTTTCAAAAAGTGATGGTTTGCACTTCCAATAAATCCCAACCTCAATTTGCACCCAATCAGTTTGTTCTTGCCAAGATAATTTCCGTCGCAGGCTATATCTGCCTGGCCAAACCACATAGTTTTTGATATTCACACAAATAACATCCTATTTCCCTCTCCCCTTGCGCCTGCCTGTCGGCAGACAGGGGAGAGGGAAGGAAGCCTGCCCCAAAATGTTTTTGTTTGGGGGTGAGGGGTGAAAAAAGGTTATTTGTGTGAATGTCAAAAGAAGAAGGCAATTGACCTATCTCCCCTTTACGCACCTAATAATTATGTAAAATAAACTGAGTAATTTTTGTTAAAAAGAGGATGGTAGAATGCAAAATAAAATTTTCAAAAAAATAGATTCACAGTTAGATTGCGCAGTTAAATTACAGGAAAATTTGACTGCCATTGCCGCCATTGGGCCGTCAAACGGCGGAGACGGGGAATTTGAGAAAGCAAATTATTTGGAAAGCGAACTTAAAAAACTTAAATTTGATGAAATTAAACGTATAGATGCTCCTGATGAGAATGTTAAAAGCGGCGTCCGCCCGAATTTAATAGCAAGATATAAGGGTGAAAATTCGGATAGAACTTTTTGGATAATGACTCACATAGATGTTGTTCCTGCCGGTAATTTAGAATTATGGAAAACCGACCCTTTTAAAGTCCATAGAGAAGGAAATAAACTATACGGTAGAGGCGTAGAAGATAATCAACAAGGTATGATTGCAAGTATCGTTGCAGTAAAATCAATGATGGATGAAGGCTACCGCCCGCCATTTGATATTGCACTACTTTTTGTCGCCGATGAAGAAACAGGCAGTAAATACGGAATACAGTATCTGCTAAAAAACAATCCTAAGTTATTTTCAAAAAAAGATGTGTTTTTGGTACCTGACGGCGGAAATGCAAAAGGGAATTCAATAGAAATAGCTGAAAAATCAATTCTACGTCTTAAATTTACAGTTATAGGCAAACAATGTCACGCCGCTACACCTACAAGCGGGATAAATCCAGTAAATGCTTCAAGCAAGTTGGTATGCAAATTATCAAGTCTCTATCAGGAATATGATTTAAAAAACGATATTTTTGACATACCTACAAGCACCTTTGAACCCACTATAAGAAAGGGACATACCGCAAGCCCCAATACTATCCCCGAAAAAGACATATTTTATTTTGACTGCCGACTTATCCCTGCCTACGACCTCAATAAGGTAATGTCATCTATTAAATCCATAGTAAAACAGATTGAGCAAGAGACAAAAACCAAAATAGAAATAGAAACAGACAGAAGGGTGCAGGTTCCTCCCCCGCTGCCGTTAGACAGCGAAATTATTTCTCTTGCCAAAAATGCTGTAAAAGCAGCATGCAATATTGATGCATTTCCTGTGGGTATATCAGGCGGAAGCGCTGCTAAATATATCAACGAGAAAGGTTTCCAAGCAGTACTGTATGGTAAAGTACATCGTTTAGGACATTGCCCTAACGAATGTTCTACTTTGGATAACTTAATGGATGAGTCAAAAATAATGGCGCATGTAGCGTTCAACGTTAAACCCGTCAAAAAAAAAGTGAGTTGCCTAAAGAAGTAGCGCAACGAAGCGGTGTTTGCTTTGTAAAATATAGTTTGGTTCTTTAACTTTAAAAATTTTTTATATTCTCATTCCCCCTCTTTTCCTTATTCAAATCCCCCCTCCCCCCCTTTGACAAGGGGGAGTTATAAGGAGACAAAGAGGGGAAAGTACATGTGTATCTTTACTTCTTTAAGAAGAAAATAGAATTTACGGTCTCCCCCTTGATAAAGCCACAGTTGTTCTCCCCCTTGTCAAAGGGGGGGAGGGGGGATTAAAGAAACAAAAACCATAAGGAGTTAATATGAAGGCACTTTGTAAATGCGACAAAAAATACGGGGCAAAACTTATTGATACCGATATCCCCAAAATAAAACCCGACGAGTTACTTATTAAAGTTACTAGAACGTCTATTTGCGGAAGCGATTTGCCTATTTACGAATGGAAAGGGTGGGCAAAAAAAAGAATAAAACCTCCTTTTACTTTTGGGCATGAACTTTGCGGCGAAGTAATTGAAATGGGCGAAAAAGCGCGCGGTTTTACAAAAGGTGATTTCGTCTCGGTTGAGTCTCACATATTTTGCGGGCTTTGTTATCAATGCAGAAACGACCAAAGACATGTATGCGCAAATATGAAAATTCTAGGCATAGATACCGTCGGCGGATTTTCGGAATATGCCGCAATTCCTGCAAGATGCGCATGGAAACATCCCGATAAAAAATTTAAAGATATCGGTTCCATTATGGAACCGTTGGGCAATGCAGTCCATGCCGTTTTAGTAGAAGACGTAGTAAGCAAAACGGTTTTGGTTACAGGATGCGGCTCGCAGGGGTTATTTGCTATTGATGTTGCAAGGGCAGGAGGCGCAAGTAAAATTATAGCCGTTGAGGGTGCCGCATTTAGAAAAAAACTTGCAAAAAAAATGGGTGCGGACGTAGTTTTTGACCCAAAAGAAGTTAATCTGCTTTCTAAAATAAAGAAATATGCAGGCGATGGCGGAGTAGACGTTGTATGCGAAATGTCCGGCAATCCCAATGCCATAAATTTGGGACTTAAAGCCGTTAAAAATGCAGGGCGTTTTACTGCTTTCGGACTTACGAAAGACAAAATTAAAATTGATTATTCAAACGATATCGTATTTAAAGGAATAAAAATTTATGCAATCGCAGGACGGGAAATTTTCAAAAGCTGGTACAAAATGGAAAATTTACTTCGTTCCAAAGCTATAAATCCAAGACCCGTAATAACTCACGTGTATCCTATGAAAGACTATAAAAAAGCTTTTGAAACCATGCTTGACCCGCAACGTCGTTGCGGTAAAGTAGTGATGATTCCGTAGAGAGTATTATAAATGTCAAACAATCCGATGATAAAAATAATGGTCATTACTTTTTCAAATCACCCCAAACCATTCGACTACGCCCTTCAGCAAGTTCAGGGCTACGCTCAGGGCTTGCCCCTCTTTAACAAGAGGGAGTTAAAATTTTCCTATTTTTTTACCTCCTTGTTCTCCCCCTTGATAAAGGGGGGGGGAGGGGGGATTAAATCGCCTAATAGCTTAACTTCTACATCCACTACAAGTAAGGAGAAATTATGACGGGAACTAAAACCAAAAGACTTGATTT